>DATFGN010000039.1:0-5724 GCA_035249405.1 Gemmatimonadales bacterium | reverse complement strand
GGGGGCGATTCCGGGCCAGCGTTCGTGCAGCTCCGCGGCATCGAGCCAATCGCACCGTAATCCCGCCTGGCGCTGCTCGGCGACGCGGTCGAACAGGGCCGCCAGCTCCGCATCTTCATAGGCAACCGTGAGAATGCCGGCATGCTGGAAACCGATGTCGATTCCAGTAGTATCTTTGAGTGTGGCGGCGAGGTCTTCATAGAGGTCTCGTCCGCGTACGGCGAGCGGCAGCAGCGTGGTGTCGGTCGGCTCGATCTGGGCGGCGAGCAAGCCGGCCGAAGCAGCCGAGGCGGCGGCCGGATCGGGTCCCGGGGCGAACAGGGTGACATGAAGTCCCCGCTGCGCGGCTGCTCTGGCGCATGCAGCCCCGATGACGCCGCCGCCGACGACGGCGAGCTGGATCGGTGAAACTCTCGCGGGCATCAGGGCGTAGGAAGCCCTGACCTGTGGGGTAACCTGGGAGGCAGCATGTTTCGGAGCATAATCGGTTTCGCGCTGTTCGCGGTGGTCGTTTGGCTCGGCCTGAAGCTCATCTTCGGGATGCTCGGCTGGGTGTTCGGTCTGGCGATGTGGGTCCTGTGGATCGCGGCGATCGGGTTCTTCCTGTACCTCGCGCTGCGGTTGATCAGTCCTCGCACGGCCGACCGGGTCAAGGATGCGATCAAAGGAAGGCGCGACTCGGCGTCCTGACCGCTGCTCTCCACCCTCGGGCCCATGGGGTCATCATCCTCGCGATGGTGACCCCTTGGTGTTTCTGGGCAGCTGGGCCAGCACGCCCCAACACAGCAAGGGCAGCAGGATTTCATGGTGCCCGGTGATTTGCACGCCGCGGCCACCACCCAGCGTCGGGCGCTCCACGACGTTGACGCGCGGGCGGTAGTGACGTTGCATGTCGCAGTCGCAGGCGGTGAAGCCGGTGGGTCGACCGCCGTGGAGGTTGCGGGCGATCGTGAGCGCCTTGAGGAACACCTCGGGCATCACGACGGCGCTGCCGACGTTCAACACCACCCCGCCGTCGTGCAGATCGGGGAGGCTGCCGGCGAGGCGCTTGAAGTCGCGGTGGCTCGTCGCCCCGATCACCGCCCCATCGGCACTCGGGTGCTGGTGGGTGATCTCTGCTCCTACGGCGGCGTGCACGGTGACCGGAACGTCATGCTCGGCGCACGCGACCAGGACGGACACGCCGCGACCCGGCAACGCCGACTTGCTGCGCAGGGACTCTGCCAGGGCCTGTCCGGCGCCGTGCCCAGCCGCCGCCCCGGCCGCCAGCGCCGCGTTCATGTCGCGGCCGGTTTCCTCGGCCATCCCGAAGCTGCCGTCGCCGAGCCCGGCCGCGACGTCCTCGCTCGTGCCGCCGTAGGCGGCGAGCTCAAAATCGTGGATCGCTCCACTCCCGTTCATCGCCACGTGCGTGATCACGCCACGCTCGATCAAGCGGACGAGCAGCGGACCCAGTCCCACCTTGATGACGTGCCCGCCCAGCATTAGCACCACGGCGCGACGCCCGGTAGCGCGCACCATCTGCTCGGCGACGAAACGCAGGTCGCGAGCGGCCAGCGTATCGGGGAGTGAACTCCAGAATTCCGAAAAACTGAATGCGTCACCCGGGGGCTGGGCGAGCAGGGAAGGGTCGACCTTGTTGTGACGCTGCGCGATGGGAACCGTCTTCAACCGGCTGAAGTCCGCCTCGCGGTAGTCGGTCATGGCTGCTCCGGTATGACGAACTCCTTCAGCTTCAGTGTGACCGTGCCGAACGAAAAGTTCGACTGCAGCGCCAGCATGAGGCGGCGCGAATCGTCCGACAACCAGATGTGGGCCTCGGCCTGCTCGGCAAAGATGCCGCGCCCCTTCGGAATGATGGGGCGCACCACGATCGCGTTGAACTTCTGACCCGCGACGCTGATGCGCTCCCGCTTTTCCACCACGATGATCACCGGGTTGCGATCCGGCCGGAAGTAACGCTGGTATTCGTAGCGCTTGCCGACTTCCAGCGGAACCGTGCGGATCCAATACATGAACGCGGCGTCGTCGAGCGGGTCCGGCACCGTGGCGCGGGTCGTATCAACCCCTTCCTCTCGATAGTAGCCGGAGTCGGGGAAGATCTCCCAGCGGTTGTGGCGCTTGCGGCCGCGCTCGTCCGTATCGTTGATATAGCGGCGCGAGCGGAAATCGGCGCGCCCCACCCACGACTCCAGCAGCTGGTCGAGGTGGTACCACAGCGCTCCACCTTTGACGTGGAACCGCAGGCGCACCGTCTCGACGCCCCGCACCGTGTCGAGTCCCGCCACTTCCATGGTGGCTTCGCCGACGCTGAACGGCCCGTACTTGGCCGAGTAGCGCATCCGCTCCCCGATCGGGAACGGCACTGCGCTGGTCGAATTCGCTACGGCGACGGGGACCGCGGGAGCAGGAGGAGCAGCGACGTGCGTCGATTCCTGTCCCACTCCCGGTCGCTGCAGCAACAGCAACGCCGCGGTGGCGATGCCGACCCCGCGGATCACGGGGCGAGCCCGCCAGGCAGCCATCAGGGTTTGCCAGGGGCGCAACCGCGAAGGCCGCTGCCGCAGATCGTAGCGACCGGTCACGGGCACGGTTTCGACGCGGCGCGCGTGCGGCACCAGTCTGGCCAGGAGCTCCGCGTTCGCGCACCACCCTTCGGTCTGCAGCAGCGCCCGTGGCCGGTCGCCTTCCTGACGCAACGCCTGGCGCAGCGTGATGAGCCGCAGCGCGAGGAACCCGGACACCGTATCGCGCACGCCACGCACGCGCAGCAACCGCGGAGTCCAATGGCGCACCCAGCGCCGGGCCCGGGACGAGAGGCCGGTCGACGCCACTTCTTCGGCCGCGACCAGGTCGGCTCCTGATTCGATGCCCTTGACCATGGCATCCATGGCCTCCGGCGAATACACGAAATCGGCCGGGAGCGTGATGGCACAATCGCGCTTGGGACGATCGGTTCGTTGCAGCGCCAAGCGCAGCAGCTCCTCGACGCTTCGGGCATACCCGATACGCTCCCGATGCGACACGACGGTCATGGGCAGCACCCGGTCGTAGCGTCCCAGCACTTCGCCGGTACCGTCGGTCGAGCCATCGTCACAGACGAGGAGCTGGTATTCACGCTGAAACTCGGTGAACACCTGGCGCACCTTCCACAGGACCAAACCGGCGGTCTTGGCTTCGTTATGCACTGGTACGCAGACGTAGATCATGGCTGATGAATCTAGACGAGTGCTTGATACAGGGCCAACGTGGCCTGCGCCATGGACTTGGCGGTGAACTGCGCGGGAAGCGGGAAGGGAGAAGGGTGGTTGATTGCCTCGACCACTTTGCCCGCGAGTGATTTGGCGTCTCGGACCGGGACGAGGGCTTCGGGCGGGAGTAACTCCGGTATGCCCCCACCTGCTGTGGCGACGACGGGTTTCTCGAGCGCCAGAGCGTGCAGGATAACACTGCCCAGGCCTTCTTCCTTCGACGACATCACGAACACATTGGCCTCCCGAATTAGTGCATCCACCTGATTGACATACCCCAAGAGGTGGACGATGTCGTCGAGGCCTTGTTGGGTGATCTCCCGCTCCAGGGTGTGACGTAGCTCACCTTCTCCCGCAATCACCCAGTGCAGGCCCGGTTGCAACGCGCGAGCGTGGGCGGCGGCATTGAGCAAGGTGCGATGATCCTTGTGGTCGACGAGCGCTGCGGCGTTGACCGCCAGGGGGGTACCCGCGGCCAAGCCGAGCCGGGCGCGAACGTCGTAGGGCTGTGCGGCGTTGGCCCGAATCTCATCCGCGTCGATGCCGTCGCGGATGACCGTGATGGCGGTCTGGGGAAGCCCGCTGGCCATCAACACGCGCTCTACGGCGCTCGATACGGCGATCACCCGGTCGACTTTGAACCAGCCACTGCGGCGCCGGATGGCAAAGTCGACTCGCCGGGACGCGACGATTGGGGGTGGCTCCGCAGTCCAATAGCCGAAGTCCATCGCCCATCGGACCAGGGTGAGTGCGTGGCTGTCGTGGACGTGTACGATGTCGGGGGAGAACTTCACCAGCACCGCGATGAGCTCCAGCACCGTGCCCGGGTCGAGCGATATGCGCCAGCGCACGGGGGTCGTCGGGACCTGCTCGGCGATCGCGCGTAGCGCCAGCTGCCCGTCGCGCTTGGTCGCCAACTGGACTTCGACGCCGGCGCGATGCAGCTCCCGGCACAACAGCCGGACCTGGTTTTGTCCTCCCCGCCATTCCCGGCCTGCGTCCACCTGCAGGACGCGCACGAGTTATGGCTGGTCGCCGGCGGCGACGGCCCCCAGGACGGTGCGCAGCTCTCCCAGGGTGAAGGGCTTGTGCAGGAACGGGCGGCCGAGCGTTTCGAGGAATTGCAGGGTATCGCCGCGGACGGTATCGCCCGTGGCGAAGATGACCTTACGCGCAATGTGGGGATGCGCGCGGGCGAGGTTGTTGTACATCTCGCGGCCGCCCAGCCGCGGCATGCGCAGATCGCAGATGATGACGTCGAACGGCACGACCAGGGCCCGCTCCACCGCCTCGGTCCCGTCGCTGGCCAGTTCGACCTGATGGCCCCAGCTCTCGAGCGTGGCGCGCATGTAATGCAGGATGTGCGGCTCGTCGTCCACGACGAGAATGCGCATGCCCCCGACCGCCTCCGGCGTCACCACGGGCTGCGACGGTCGCGATGGCCTGCCGCCACCCAACAGCTCCACGGTGAACGTCGCGCCGGCTCCCGCGCTCGACTCCAGCGTGATGCGCCCGCCGTGCTCCTTGACGATCCCCTGGCAGATCGACAAGCCGAGGCCGGTGCCTTCGCCCTGCGTCTTGGTCGTGAAGAACGGCTCGAACACTCGCGGCAACAGCTCTTCGGGGATCCCGGGACCGTCGTCGGCGACGCTCACGGCGACGCCATCGAGCCAGCGCTTGGCGCTGACCGTGATGCGGCCCGGCTTGCCCGATGCCGCGATCGCCTGCGCCGCGTTGCTCAGCAGGTTGACAAACACTTGCTTGATCTGGTTGGGATTGATCTCGATTTCGGGAATGCCCTCTTCGACTGTCAGCGACACTTCGACGTCGAGCGCCATCAGCTCGTTGCGGAGCAGCGCCAGCACCGATTCCAGGACGGGCTGAATCGGCTGCGCCAGGCGTTCCCCCTCCTGACGCCGGGCGAACGACAGCAGGTTCTTCACGATGGTGGCCGCGCGCTCGGCTTCCTGACGGATCACCCGCAGCGGCTCGGCCAGGGCCGGCGGCACGTCGCCCGACTCGGCCAGGAAGTCGGCGAAGCCCACCACCGAGGCCAACGGGTTGTTCAAGTCGTGCGCGATGCCGGCGATCAGTTGACCTATCGCCGACATTTTCTCAGACTGTATCAACTGATCCTGGAGCCGCCGCTTCTCGGTATGGTCCTCGAACGACAACACCGCGGCCTCGTCGTCGGTGCCCTCCATGCGCACCACGTTCACGGTGTAGACCCGGTCGCCGGTGCGAATCTCGTGCGCGCCGGGCTCGGCCAGGGCCTGCGACACCACCGCCGCCCAGGCGGGCGGCAGGAGGCTCAGCCAGGGACGCCCGGGGATCGCCGTCACCTGCATCTGCACCAGGTCGGCGAACACGCGGTTGGCCCGGCGGACGATGCCCTGCTCGTCGATGATGCAAATCGCCTGGTTGATGGCATCGACCGTCGACTCCCATTGCCGCTTCCCGGAAGACAGGAGCT
>DATFGN010000038.1:0-7392 GCA_035249405.1 Gemmatimonadales bacterium | reverse complement strand
TGGCAGGTTGGCTCAAGGTCGCGCCGCGTCAGGTCGAGCGGCTGGGGATACCATGCCTCGACCTTGGCCGCAGAACGAAGCGTTACCTCGTGAAGGACGTTGCTACGTGGCTCGAGTCCAAGCGGCGCGGGGGGACAATAGGGGGACAATAGACAGGATCGACGAGAACAGGCTTTCGCTAAATCGTTGTGCAGCAAGTGGCCAGGGACGGGATCGAACCGCCGACACGCGGATTTTCAGTCCGCTGCTCTACCAACTGAGCTACCTGGCCGAAGTCGGAGTGGGATTATAGACGATCCCAAGGACGAGGCCAAGCCGCCGCGATCAGCCGCTCATGGTGTCTCCCCCCAGACACGCCCCAGGTGCGCGATGATGCCCGCATAGACCTGTATCCCGTCGAAGAGGTTCTGCAATCGCAGGTTCTCGTTGGCGGCGTGCTGATGGTTGTCGTGGTTCACGATGGGCACCGAAATGAGCGGGGTGTGGAGGACTTCTTCAAAGTGGTAGAGCGGCAAGCTCCCCCCTGATGTGGGCACGACGATCACCCGCTCCCCCGCCCCCATCTCGGTAGCCCGCACGACGGCGCGAGAGACCGGGAGCGACATGTCCGCGCGGGATGCCGGGTAGCCCTCCTCCCAAATAACCTTGAGAACGTTCGCGTGTGCGAGCCGTTCCTCTGAGGTCGGATCACGATCCAGGACGAAGTACCCCTGCTTTCGCATGTGCGCCTCGACGAGCGACCGCACGTGCGCCGGTGTCTGATTCGGCACCAGCCGGAAATCGATCGACGCGCGTGCCTGGCTCGGTACCGCGTTTGCGGCGAGCGGACCAACCCCCCCACCACTCAAGCCGCGCACGTTGAGCGCCGGCAGCATGATGCGCTCCATCAACGGCGCATTTCCTGCTTCCGTACCGGCTAACAACAACTCGGTGCGCAACGCGGAGTCGACAGCGGGTGCAGCAGCGATGGCCCCCCGCTCGGCCGGTGTTGGGGGAACGACGTCGTCGTAGAAGCCGTCGATGAGGATGCGGCCGTCGTCGTTCCGCATGCTCGCGATGAGGTAGGCCATCCCCACCAGAGGATTCGGCGCCCAATTGCCGTAATGCCCGCTGTGCAGCACGCGCGCCGGCCCGAACAGGGTGAGCTCGACGCCCATGACGCCCCGCACGCCGAAACTCACCAGCTGGCGCCGCGACTGGTGCACCGGACCGTCGCCGAATATCCATAGGTCGGCGGCCAACAGGTCCCGGTGCCGCGTCAGCATGTCGCGCGCGTGGTCCGACCCGGCTTCCTCCTCGCCCTCAAAGAAGAACTTGAGATTCACACTCGGCCTAATGCCGGCGCCGCGCAGTGCGTCGAGCGCCGCCAGGAACGCGATGATGGGACTCTTGTCGTCGCTCGCGGAGCGCGCGTAGATCCGCCACTCGCCCTGCACGGACCCGGGTTGGGTGGGCAAGGGAATGACGGTCCCCCCATCGCTCAAGGCGCGCGTGCGCAGCGTGGGCGCCCACGGTGGATTGGTCCATTGCGTGGTATCAACGGGCTGCCCGTCGTAGTGCGCATAAAACACGACGGTGCGCGTGGCGCCCGGCGTCTTGAGCTCGCCGAAGACCGCGGGCGGGGACCCCGGCGCCTCGAGCAGCTGCGCCCGGATGCCTCGGGCGTCGAGCAGCCGCACGAGCTGTCGCGCGTTGCGCCAAATGTTGACCGAATCGCTGGCCAGGTTGGGGAGCGCGAGAAACTCGGCGAGATCGCTCAGGATTCGCGTGTCGTTCGCCTTGATGTACGCGCTCACAGCAGCGCGCACACGGGCCGCGTCCTGGCCCCTGACGGTAGACCGGAAACCGTTGCAGGCCAAAAGCGCGAGGATGAGTCGAATTCTCATGGTCTGACCGAAACCCAGAGGGTGGGTGGTCAGGGTGCCGTGGGTTGCAGCCCCCGGACCGCGGCGCGCTCTTCGGTCGACACGTTACAGATCACGCTGCGGAGCTTTTGGCCGGCGCCGCGCGGCACCTCCGCCACCTGCTCCAGGACGACGTCGATCTCACCCAAACGATCGCGCAACCGCTTGATGATCGCCCGCGCGGAATCGCCCGAGAAACCCGCGCCCGGGACATAGCGCACCACGATGCGGCCGAGCGTCTCCTGAACGAACTGGGCCTGGCGCACCGGCAGTCCGTACAACACGGGATTCACCCAGAACACCGGCCGCCCATCGCGCGTCAACAGGAGATCGGTCGTGCGTCCCTCGATGTTCATGACCATGGGCAGCGTCCGGCCGCACGCGCACGGCTCCACCCCCGGATCCAGTCGCCCGCAATCGGCGAGATGATAGCGGATCAGCGGCATGTCGGGATTCATGAGCCCGGTGCATTGGAACTCCCCGAATCCGCCCAACGGAACGGGCCGGCCTTCGTCGACCACCTCCACGATGCCGATCTCGGGCCACAAATGCAGTCGACCCGACGGGCATTCGGTGGCCATCGTCACGTTCTCCGCCATCCCGTAGGTCTCGCGCACCGGACACTGGAACGCCGCCGCGATCGTGTCGCGCTGCTCGGTATACAGTCGCTCGGAGCTGCTTAGCGCCACGGCCATCTTCAGATCGTGGCGTCCCTCGCGCAGCGCACCCTGCGCGAGCGCGTACAACGAAGAGGCGTACCCGACGAGATACACGACGCCATAGCGCGCCAGGGCGTCCAGGTAGTACGGCACGAGATCAGGCGCCAGGTGGTACGACGACATATACAGCTGCTTCAGACCGGCATTCCACACCCAGAACGGCGGCCGGCGTTGCCGCACCGGCACGACGAGCTGACCGCCGAGCATGGCCCGCCGATCCCGCAGGCCGACGCCGTGCCAACCCCGTGTGCGCGCCAGGCCGATCCCGTACACGCCCCGCACCGCCTCGTGACTGCGCCACAGCTCGAGCGGCGTCCCGGTCGTGCCGCTCGTGCGCAGGTGAAACATGCGCCGCGGCGAGCAATCGTCCGCGACGAAGGCCCGGGGATGCTGGCGCAACGTTTCTTTGTGGAGCACCGGCCAGTTCTCGAGCAGCTCCCACGAGGCCCGATCGCCGTTGCGACGTCGGGCTGCCCATTGCTCCCGATAGTAAGGAACGCGCGTAGCCGCGCGCTCGAGGATCAGGCCCAGGCGCTCCCCCTGCCACGCGCGCCACTGCCCCGGAGTCCAGTGCTCGCGCTCTATCGCCTCGTGCATCAGGCGCTCGCTCATGGGTCCGTACCGCCACCAGCGCAGGTAGTAACCCTCGAGCGTCGCGGCGATGGAACGGGCGGGTGCCGGGAGCCGGTAGTACAAGCGCAGCGCCAGGCTCCTCATACGGCGGCTCGCCCGCGCTTGGTGGACCGGAGTCGCTCGGCCAGCCGCGCCCCGTTCTGGGCGAGATCGAACAACTCCTCGGTGCGCCGCCGTCCGCGAGTCGCGAACTCGTGGCGACGCGCTGCATCGCCCAGCAAAGTCTCGATGGCCGACGCGAGCGCGGCGACGTCTTTGGGAGGAACCAGAGTCCCGCAGCGCCCGTCATCCAGTGCCTCGGGAATGCCGGCCACGCGCGAGGCGATCACGGGTGTCCCTACCGCCATCGCTTCCCGCAGCACGTTGGGGAGACCGTCCCCCAATCCGTCGGAAGGATGCACGAGAATGGTCGAGCGGCTCATCGCCTCCCGGACTTCGCTGAACGGGATGTAACCGCGAAACACGACGTGCTCCGCGATGCCGAGCTCCTGGGCGAGGCGTTTCAGGGCTCCAGATTCGGGCCCATCGCCGACCACCTCGACGTCCACGGCGACCCCGCGCTGGCGACAGATCTGGGCTGCCCGCAACAGGTAGTCGAACCCCTTGAACCGGGCGAGCCGGCCCACGGCGATGACGCGACCCGGGGGCCGGCTATTGGGCACATAGGGAAAGGTCGCCAGATCGAGTCCGTGATAGCACACATGCGTCTTGTCCGCTATTTGACCGGCGAGATCCGGGTAGACCTCCTGCATGAAACCACGGTTGAACTCACAACAGGTGACGATGGTGTCCGCGTAGCGGATTTTTTTTCGCAAGAAGACCCGTTTGCGCTCGCTGTACAGATCCGTGCCGGCGTGGAGCCAGATCGAAAACGGAATCGGCCGATTGATGAGTCGGTGAAATGCGTAAGCGGCCGTGCCGGCGTAGTTGCCCCAGTAGGCGAGCACGTGATCGTACCGCGCGGCGCGGGCGCGATCCGCGGACCATCCCCATCCTTTGATCATCACGTACGCGCTCCGGGCCAACGTTCCCAGCCCGAATCGCGACGCCGCAACGCTCACGGCACCCAAATCGCGCAGGAACGTGACGGCTCGGCCGAGGGGCCACGGCGCCCGGAGCAGGCTGCGGCCGATGCCCACGTGGTGCACGTGGGCTTTCGGAATCACATCGCTGCCAAGGATGTCGCGCCCGCTTTCCCACAGGCGGGGATCCTCCGGATAGATGGGGAAGACCTCCACGTCGACGCCCGCGGCGCGCAACGCGCTCATGTCGCGGCGAAAGAACGTGGCGCCGCGCGCGGGATAGTGCGTGGTGAAAACGGCCAGCTTCACGACTCGGTCGCCGCCGGTTGGGTGGGGGTGGGGTGCGCCGCTGCAGCAGCGGAGGCGGCGGTGCGTGATCCGGTGAGTTTTTGGATGTAGCCGCGCAGGGTCTCGATCATCCACTGCCCGTCGCGACCCAGGAACGTTGCCGGAGCCACGAACACGAGCAACCCGAAACAGCCGGCGACCACCGCGAGCCCCGCGATCACGAGCACGATCGGAGCCAGGCCCAGCTGCCGCAGTCCCAGCGTCAGGACCCAGACGAGCGGGAAACTGATCAGGGTGATGAGAATGGCGGGTACGTGCGCACGCCAGAATTGCGCCACGGTTATGTCGGATTCGCTCATGCTCAGGTGGGCCATCATCACGAAATTGACCGCCAGGGCCAGCAACACGCCCCACGCCACGCCGACGATGCCCCAGTGCTGGCCCACCCACGCGCCGCCGATGACGAGCGCGGCGTAGACGATCTGCCGCCAGGCACGTCGGAAGACCGCGCCGGTCGCTCGGGTGAGTGAGTCGGCCATTTTCGAGCTGGTCCGGAACAGCATCCCGGCCGCGAGGATCTGGAACGGCACGATGACCGGAGTCCAGCGTGGACCGAGCAGCACGTGGATGACTTCCGGCGCCAGGAGCAGCATGGCCGCACTCGCCGGCAGCACCACCAGGGCAATGAGCGCGACGCCGCGCCGGTACGCCGTGGCGAGGCGCTTCGCATCGTCCTGAACGCGGGCCATCATGGGGAACAGCACGGAATCCAGAATCGTCCCGAAGCCCGACGCCGGCGCCGACATGAGATTGTACGCACGGCCGTAGTAGCCGAGCGCACTGGGACCGAGAAACCGGCCTACGACGAGATAGTCGCCCTGTTGCGCGAGCTGGTTGGCGACTTTGGCGAGTGTGAATCCGCCACCGAAGTACATCAGCTCCTGGAAGGCGCGCCGCTCGGGCAGGTTCCAGAAACGCGGCGGCTGACCCGACAGGAGAATCGCGGTCCTGATGACGTTCTGCGCGATCTGACCGAGCACCAGCGCCCATACGCCCATGCCCAACAGGGCGAGCGTGATCCCCACACCCCCGTAGCCGATGCCGTAGGAGATCACATCCAGGTTGGCCATCCAGCGGAACCGCAGCTCGCGCATCATCAGCGAGCCGGCCACGGCCGCGAGTCCCTGCAAGGGGAACACGATCGCCAGGGCGCGCAGCACTGGCGTGACGCCGTCGGTGCGGAAGAATTGTCCGCCCAGGGGAGCGAGCAGGTACACCAGTGCACCCAGTCCCAGCCCCATCAGCGCCGACGTCGTGAACGCGGTGTCGATGTGCCGTCGTTCCAACTCGGGGCGCTGCACGAGGGCGGGCCCGAGCCCGAGACGGGAGAACATGGTGGAGATGCCGATGACGATCAGCGCCGCGCTCACGACACCGAAGTCCGCCGGTGAGATGAGCCGTGCGAGGACGGCCACGACCAGGAGCTGCAGCAGGGCATACGCGCCCTTGCCGTACAGCGTCCACAGCAGACCCATGACGGTCTGGTGCGTGAGGCTCCGACGTGGCTCCTTCATGCTCCTCGGTATGGCAAGGCGAGGGAAGAATGTACCATGAGCGGTATCCGCGGTGGCGGAATGCAGGTTTCGTGCGGCGCTCCCGCGTTCCTAATCCGCCCCGCTATAAGGGTTTGATCTGGACCAATTGGCGACCGGAGGACGGGTGAGGCATCCACGCAACGCTCGACCGCCGGAATCTTAGATTCCCAGACCCCGACGTGGAGGCTGGTTGACTCGTATCGCGTATACGTCCATCCCGGAATGGCCGCCGCTGGCGTGGCTCGCGCGCTGCCGGCCTGGTCAAGAGGTCGTGGAGGTGTTCCACGGACCGCGGGTGGAGGTTGCGCCCGAATCGTTTAGCGAAGCGGTGTGGGCGGGACCCTACGCGGCCGCCGGTTTCGATCGGACCGACTTGGTGTTCGGCACCGGCGGGCGGCTGCGGGAGGGACTGCTCACGTTCGTTTCCTCCGGGACGACCGTCGACCGGATCCAGTTCCTGCGCGGCGCAGAGGCCATTTGGGTCTCGAATTCACTGCCGTGCCTGCTCACGGCCGCCGCTGCGGTGCCCGACGCGATCTTCCCGGACTACTTCCCCCTGTTCGAGTCGATCATTCGCGGCATCCGGCGCTACCAGCGGGATCTCCTCACCTCCGCTGGTCCCGTTCGGCTCGTCTACTTCGACAACCTCACCTGGGACGGTCACGAGCTGCGCGAAACAGAGAAGCCGTTTACCCGCTATGACTTCTCGAGCTACGAGAAATACCGTGACTTCCTGGACAGCACGCTTCGCCTCATGAATGAAAACCTGTCCGCGCCCGGCCGCCGCTTTCCTTATTCTTGGCTGGGCACGATGTCGTCGGGTTATGACTCGCTCACCACGGCGGTGTTGGTGAAGCCGATTGGGTTGAGCGAAGCGGTGTCGTTCACCGAGTCCCGTGGCGGCGGCGCCGACAGCGGCCAGGCCGCGGCAGGCTTCCTCGGCGTTCCGTTGACGCTGGTTCCTCGCGACGCGTGGAGCCGGACACCACTGGCCGAAGTCCCCTTCATCGCCGCGGATGCAAAGGGCGAGGACGCCTTCATGCGGGGTGCCGAGTCGAAGCTGCTCGGCCGCGCGCTCTTGACCGGCCACTTCGGCGGCCGCGCCTGGGATATCAACGCGAAGGGACTCACCGATGACATCGCGCGCGGCGATCAGTCCGGCATGGCGCTCACGGAGTACCGGCTCTGGGCTGGCTTCGTCCATTGCCCGCTCGCGTTCCTCGGCGTGCGC
>DATFGN010000037.1:0-41231 GCA_035249405.1 Gemmatimonadales bacterium | reverse complement strand
ATCATATCCACCAAGGCGGGCTGGGACATGTGGCCGGGTCCCTACGGCAATTGGGGCAGCCGCAAGTATCTGCTCGCGAGCCTGGATCAGAGTCTCGCCCGCATGGGGCTCGAGTACGTGGACATCTTCTACCACCACCGGCCCGACCCCGACACGCCGCTCGACGAGTCGATGGGGGCGTTGGACCGCGCGGTGCGCGCGGGCAAGGCCCTGTACGCGGGCATTTCGGCCTATCCGCCGGAGCTGACGCGGCGCGCCGCGCAAATACTCCGCGAGCTGGGGACGCCGTGCCTGATCCACCAGCCGAAGTACAGTATGCTGGTGCGCGATCCCGAACGAGGGCTGTTTGACGCGGTCCAGGATCTTGGCATCGGGTGCATCGCGTTCTCACCCCTCGCCCAAGGTCTGTTGACCGACAAGTACTTCAAAGGAATCCCCAAGCATTCACGGGCCGCGAACCCGCACGGCTACCTGCAGCGGGACGAGGTGACGGAAGCGGTGCGGGGAAAAGTGTTGCGTCTGAACGAGATCGCGCGGGCGCGTGGCCAAAGCCTGGCGCAGATGGCGATTGTTTGGACGCTGCGCAATCCGAACGTTACGTCGGCGCTGATCGGGGCGAGCAAACCGGCGCACATCAGCGACGCGGTCGAGGCGCTCGACAACATGACGTTTTCGCAGGACGAGTTGACGGCGATCGATAGAAATCTTGAAAACTGAACTACAGACTTCGGACTTCAGACGTCAGACTTCTGATGTCCGATGTCTGAGGTCTGACGTCAACCGAGACGTGTTGCCCGCCACAGCGACAATCCACTCACGAAGAGAAACGCGATCAGGGCTATGGTCAGCACCGCCGCCCAACCCCACGCCACATGCAGCGCAGGCACGCGAGCGAGCGAGCCGAACCAGATGAACACCACGGTGGCGACGGCGACGAGCAGCCAGTTGAGCGGCCGGCGGCGCGTGCGAGCGGTGCTCGAGTCCTCTCCCGTCATCCCGGCCGCGACGTAAGCCGGATCCACATCGTAGCGCGCGCCTTCGCGAGCGGCCGCTTCCTGCCAGCGCTTGTGTTCCGAACGGGACGCTGAGGCGAGCGCGATGGAACCGGCGCCCAGCGCCATCAAGAGCGAACCGCCGATCACTTTCCCGCCGCCAGGCTCGCCGAACACCAGAATGCCCCAAGCCAGTCCCCACAGCTGATTCGTGTTCGACAGTGGGATGCCGCGGCTGATGCCGACGTACTTGGCCGCGTACTGCTGGAACAGGTCGCCGACGACCCAGACGAAGCCGGCAAGCAGAAGCCAGAAGAGCACGTCGCGGCTGCGCACCAGGTCAGCCCACAACGGCCCCGGCCCGCCCGAGAACACCAGGGCCAGCACCGACATCATGCCCAGCTCGCCGATCGTGAAGAACGCCACGAACGACATCGGGTGCATGCCGGTCAGGTACGCTTTGCGATAGGGGATGTACATCGTGCCCCACATGACGCCGGCCGCGAGCGCGGCAACGACGCCACGGACGGCGGAGCCACCGGGTGCGTGGGTCGATGACGCGACGGCGAGCAGCGTGGCACCCAGGAACATGATGGCGGCGCCGCCCAGCACGGCGAGCCCGCGTGCCCGGCCCGCGTCGCGCAGCTCGTTGAACAGCACCGTGCCCCAGAGGATGCCGAGCAAGCTGTTCGAATTCCACAGCGGGAAGGCGATGGCGAGGCCGATGTCCCGGATCGCGAAAATGGTAAGCGTATTGGCGACCGACCACAGACACCCGGCCAGCGCGGCCCAGATCACGAGGTGGGGTGCCTGGCGGACGTCGTCCGTGACCGCGGCAGTGCCGCGCACCAGCGCGGGCAGGCTCCACCGGGCCAGGAACACGCCCAGCACCATCATGAAGGAGATGGTGACGGGCGGGATGCCGAGCGTCACGAGCTTGGTTGGAGCCTCGGCGGCACCGAGCCACGCGCCGGCGGCGAATCCGGAGAGCATGCCGACGCGCTGCAGGCGGCGCAGCCGCGCCGGATCGAGCTCGGTCAGGCGATCCATGTGAGCACCACCAGGCCGGCGACGAGCACGGCGAGGGGGATCCAGAGGTGTGGGTCGCCCAGCACGGCACGCCAACGGGAGGGTCTAGCGGGGTTCACGGAAATTGCACCACCTTGCATCCTGCCATGAAAGACAAAGTCGGCGTAGGACTGATCGGGTCGCGGTTCATTTCCACGATCCATGCCGAAGCGCTGCGATCGGTCGGCGGTGCGGAGATTGTAGCAGTCATGTCACCCACCGCCGGAAACGCGCGGGACTTCGCCAAGAAACACCAGATCCCCAATCACTGCACCGACCTCGATGCGCTGTTGGCCAGGGACGATATCGACATGGTCGTCATCGGTGCCCCCAACTTCCTGCATTGTGACATCACGCTCAAGGCGGCGCAGGCCGGCAAGCACATCGTGTGCGAGAAGCCAATGTGCATGAATCTCGCCGAAGCGGATCGCATGATTACCGCCTGTAAAACGGCGCACGTCAAATTGATGTATGCCGAAGAACTGTGCTTCACACCAAAATACCTGAGATTGAAAGGTCTGCTCGACGAAGGCGCCCTGGGCAAACCGGTCTTATTGAAGCAATCGGAGAAGCATGACGGCCCGCACGCCGATCATTTCTGGGACGTGGAGCGAGCGGGCGGCGGGGTCACGATGGATATGGGGTGCCACGCCATCGCGTTCTTTCGTTGGCTGAATGGCCGCAATCCCATCAAGTCCGTGTACGCCCAGATGAGTACCAGCGTCCATAGTGCGAAGACCAAAGGGGACGACAACGCGATCATCATTCTCGAATTCGAGAATGGCGTCCAGGCGTTGGCCGAGGAGAGCTGGACCAAGCTCGGCGGCATGGACGACCGGGCCGAGATCCATGGCTCGGAAGGCGTGGCGTACGCCGATGTACTGCAGGGCAATTCGATCCAGACCTACAGCACGCGTGGAGTCGGCTACGCGGTGGAAAAGGCCGGCATCACCACTGGGTGGAGCTATACCATGTACGAGGAGATCTGGAATTACGGGTTTCCTCAAGAGATGGCGCACTTCGTCGACTGCGTGAGGCACGATAAGCAGCCGTTAGTGACGGGTGAAGATGGCCGAGCGGTACTCGAGGCAATCTTTGCCGCGTACGAGTCCGCAGGCACAGGCAAAAAAGTGATGCTGCCGTTCAATTCGACGGTCGACAAGCCCTACAAGCTCTGGAAACGGTAGGCCGTCCAGGACACGGCTTGCCACGAAGGCCGGAGGACGTAGCGTTCCTGGGAAAGGGGGTCCCATGAACCGGTACCCAATGCGCGTCCTCACGCCCCTCGTCGTCCTCGTCGGATTCATCCTCGCCTGTTCCCACGGAAGCGGAGGAGCGCAGAGTCAGAATGCGCCGAGCCCGGGCGATTCGTCGGGCAGTAGTACGTTGGTGTCCTCGCGTCAGTCTGCCACGTCGCTTGAGGCGATGCTGGCAGGCCGCATCTCCGGGGTCACGGTGACCAGGGGACCGAATGGCGGCATATCAGTGAACATTCGTGGCGCCGCATCCTTTTACTCCGCGGTCGAGCCTCTCTATGTCGTTGACGGTGTCCCAGTCACGCCGCAACGGGGCGGCACGTTGACTTGGATCAGGCCGGAGGACGTCGAGTCCATCGCCGTGCTCAAGGATGCCGATGCAGCGATCTATGGCGTGCGGGGCGCGAACGGCGTGATCGTGATCAAGACCAAGGGGACGCACTAAGCGATTCAAGCGCTGCGGCGTTGGGGAGGAATCGGCAGGACGAGAGTGAATGTGCTGCCCTTCCCCGCCTCGGATTGGACCCGCACGGTGCCCGCAAACATGTGCTCGACAATCTCGCGCACGATGGCGAGCCCCATCCCGGAACCTGATCCCGGCGGCTTCGTGGTAAACCCGGCTGCGAAGATCCGTTCCAGATCGTCGCGCGCGATCCCCACCCCCCGATCGTGCACCGCCAGGTGGAGCCGGTCGCCCGAGCGCTCCAGCGTCACCAGGACCGACCCGCGGTGCGTCCGCGAGGCGTCGACCGCGTTGCGGACGAGGTTCGTAAGCGCCCGATACAAAGCGTTCGACTCGCCGAACAGATACGCCGACTCGACGGTCGATTCCCAGCTCAGCGCCACGCCGTGTTTGAGGGCGAGCGGCCGCTCGAGCGTGACGCAGGAGCGAGCCAGCGCCGTGACCTCGAATCGCTCCGCGCGCCCGGTCCCAGGGCCCGAGCGTTCTTGAATGGCGCGCAGGTAATCAGTCGCCTGCTCGATACTCTTCGCCGCGTTCGTCAGGTCCTCGAGCAGCTGCGCCCGCAACCCGGTGTCGAGTGACTGCGCGGCGCGTACCGCCGCGATGCCGAATTCGAGATTGCCGCCGGCCACCGTCAGCTGATTCCCCACTTCATGGGCAATCACCGCCGGCTGCCGGGCGTGCTCCCAGGCCGCCACCTGCGGCGGGAGACGCCGGATCGACCCCGCGTCGATCGTGCCGACGCACAGGCCGGCCAGCTCGAGAATCAGGCGCTCCGGGCTGCGGCGCTCAACGCCGCCGGGTGGCGGGAGCGCAGGTTGCGAGCGGACTGGGGCCACGCACCAGCGCGCTGCCTCGTCCAGGCGGCAGCTGACCCAGTGGCTGCCCGGAATCAGTGCAGCGCCCCAGCGGCGCAGGTCGGTGTCGAGCTCACGCCGCGCGTCGTCATCGGGCAGGCTCGACGCGGTAGTCGCAAGCGGAGCGAGGTTGCCCGTAGTTGCGATCTCCCACAGGGTGACCGCCCGATCCCGGAGCGCCACCCGCGCCTGCCGCAACACCTCCCGTTGCTGCTCTATCCCACCACCCATCGTTCGAGAATCCTGCCACGTGTGGAACGATCCGGCTAGGGCGTCTTTGCGACACGAGCGAGCGTGGGCGCGACAGCTGTAGCCGCGGTCACTCAGGGCAGGGTCAGCGCTGCGAGACAGAACACGTACGTGCCTTCGGGTTAGGACAGAACGCGGAGTTCCCCCGCCAAGGAGGCACTATGGGGACCAGACATCGCATGGTTTCCGTCGCCACGAGCGTGGCGGCGTTGACGTTCTTCGGTCTCAACGGTTGCGCGACGCATGCCGCGACGCACACGGAGACCGGCACGGTCGCCAGCCCGCCGAGCAGCGTCGTCACGAGCGGCTCGGCCAGCGGCTCGGTCCGTCGAGCGAGCGCCCACACGGCGCGCGACGCCATCCAGAGCGCGACGGTCGGCGGTACGGCCGGCGCGCTCATCAGCGCGCGCATGGACCGGCAGGCGAAGGAGTTGGCGCGGACCCTTCCGGGCGCCAAGGTGGAGCGCGTCGGGGAAGGCATCCAGGTCACCTTCGAGTCCGGCTTGCTGTATGACACGGACTCCGACGTCGTGCGGGCGGAGGCGCGAAAGAACCTGCGCGCGCTGGCGGCGAGCCTGAACAAGTATCCCGGGTCCAGTGTCGTGGTCGTCGGCCACACGGATCAGGTCGGACCGGCGGCGTACAATCGCGGTCTCTCCGAACGGCGCGCCGCAGCCGCAGCCGACTATCTCGTGGTGCACGGGCTCAACCGGGACCGGGTGACTACGCGCGGGATGGGCGAGCTGGAGCCGATCGCGAGCAATGAGACCGAGCGCGGTCGCGAGCTGAATCGACGCGTCGAAATCGCGATCTTCGCCAGCAAGGAGTACCGGGAAGAGATCGCGCAGCGCTAGACGCACCGCTGCACCCGGTTTCCCTTCGCGTGGCCCCGAGCTATTGTGGCTGCCGGAGGGAAACCGGTGGAACAGACGCTGAACCGAAGGTTCGGCACCGTTCACGCGACGGCGCTGAACATGATCAACATGATGGGGATCGGTCCGTTCATTACGATCCCCCTGTTGATGTCCGCCCTGGGCGGCCCGCAAGCCATGCTCGGCTGGGTTGTGGCCCTGACGATCGTGGTGGCGGACGGGATGCTGTGGAGCGAGCTGGGTGCCGCACTGCCGGGCTCGGGCGGCTCGTTTCGCTATCTGGTCGAAGCGTACGGTCCGGCCAGCTGGGGGCGCCTTGTCGGCTTCCTCTTCATCTGGCAGTTCATCCTCAGCGGGCCGCTCGAGATCGCCTCCGGCTACATCGGGTTCGCCAACTACGCGGGCTACATCTGGGAAGGGCTCACAGCGCGCGGCGCCCTGGCGATCGCGGCGGTCGTCGGGATCCTGAACATTGCCCTGCTCTACCGGCGCATCCACTCCATCGCGACGCTCACGCTGAGCCTCTGGGTAGGGGCGCTGGTGACGGTGGCAGCCGTGATCGTCACGGGTGCCTTGAACTTCGATCCGGGTCGCGCGTTCGACTTTCCGCCCGGCGCCTTTGGTTTCTCCCTGGGATTTCTGGTCGGTCTGGGTGCGGCATCACGCGTCGGCGTGTACGACTACCTCGGTTACTACAACGTGTGCTACATCGGCGACGAGGTGCGGGACCCGGGCCGTGTCATTCCCCGCTCTATCCTCATCAGTACCATCGCCGTGGCCCTGATCTATGTGGCCGTCAATCTCTCCGTGATCGGCGTTGTGCCGTGGCGCGACTTCGTCCCCGCGGCGGCGCACCCCGAGTCGAACTTCGTCGTTTCGATCTTCATGGAGCGGATTTTTGGTCCCAAGGTGGCGATCTGGTTCACCCTGCTCATCCTGTGGACAGCATTCGCCTCGGTCTTTGCGCTATTGCTTGGGTATTCGCGCATTCCGTATGCCGCTGCGAAAGACGGCTACTTCTTCAAGCCGTTCGCGAAGCTCCACCCCACGGGGCAGTTCCCGCACGTGTCGCTCGTGGTGCTGGGCGTGATCGCGATCGCGTGCAGCTTTCTCTCCCTGGGCGCCGTGATCGACGCGCTGCTGGTGACACGCATCGTGATCCAGTTCATCGGTCAGATCGGGGCAGTCGTGTTGTTGCGGCGCCGCCGGCCGGATTTGCCCCGGCCCTATCGGATCTGGCTCTATCCGGTGCCGCTGTTTATCGCGTTGGTCGGTTGGGTGTTTGTGTTTGCGACGACGGCGCCGCCGATTCTGCTGTTCGGGCTCGGGGGCCTGGTGCTTGGGGTGGCGGGGTTTGCGCTGTGGTCGTGGCAGGCGGGGACGTGGCCGTTCCGGCCTCGCCCCCTGGCCCCTTAGCCACTCACGATCCGCGCAGGGCGTTGACGATATTGAGGCGGGCGGCGCGAACCGCCGGCAGGAAACCGCCCACGATCCCCATGACCAGCGCGAAGCTCAGGGCGCTCAGCACCACGCCCCCGGACAGCGCGAAGCCAAACCCGATCTCGGAGAAGTTCGAGAAGTTGAGGGTGGACACCTTGGTTGTGGTCAGTGCCGAGGCGAGCAGCACGCCCACCCCGCCACCTACGAGGGCAAGGAGAATCGCCTCCAGCAGGAAGGCGCCCAGCACGCTGCGGCGCTGAAATCCCAGGGCGCGCATCGTGCCCACCTCGACCACGCGGTTCGCGACCGCGGCGTACATCGTGATCATGGCCCCGATCATGGCGCCGACGCTGAAGATGATGGTGACCACGAGACCCAGAATGCGGATGAACGTGGCCATGGTCTGCGACTGCTCGCGGTAGAAGTCGCGCTCGCGCTTGGGCTCGATGTACTGCGTCCGCGGGTCCGCGGCGAGGCGTGCCTTGAGTGCGTCGAACTGCGCGGGGTCCTTGAGGCGGAACGTTACCGACGAATAGACGGGCCGGCCAAACGCCTGCATGACCTGCTCGGCGTCGGCCCAGATCTCCGAGTCGAAGCCCGTGCCGCCGGCGTCGAACATTCCCACCACCGTCCAGTGATCACCCCCGAACGGCACGTCGGCGCCCATGGCGGCGCCCTGGAAGCGCTGCGCGATGTTCTTGCCCACGATGATCTCGTGGGTGCCGAACTGGAGCATCTTGCCCTGGATCATGCGCACGGTGGGCCGCAGCTCGAGTCCGTGGGCCGACGTGCCGCGCACGGTCACGTTGCCCATCGAGTTGCTGCCCTTCTTGTTCAGATTGATGATGAGGTCGATCTCGCGCGACAACAGCGGCCGGCCGTCGGCGGCCGCGGCCACTTCGGGCGCCGTCTCGAGGATCTCCGCCGTGCCGCGATCGACCTGGCTCACGAGCTCCGAGGTGGCGGCTTTGCGCAGCACGATCGCGTTGTCGGCGCCGCCCGTATCGACCAGCGTCGCTTCCAGGCCACGCGCCAGCATCAGGACGCCCGCGAACACGAACACGACCAGCGCCACGCCACCCACGGTCAGGGCGGTCGTGAGCCGGCGCGCCCAGAGGCTGCGCCAGACATAGGAAAACGGGATTCTCATCTGTCGGGCTCCTCTATCCGACGGTCCGCAGGCCGTTCACGATCGACAGGCGCACGGCGCGGATGGTCGGCAGCGTCGCGGCGGCGACGCCGCACACGGCGGCCGCCAGCAGCGCCAAAACGATCGTAATCGGAGCCACGTTGATCACGGGGAAGAACGTGGGAAGCGCCTGTCCGAAGCCGCGCACGATCGGGAACGTGAGCAGCACGCCCACGAGCCCGCCCACCAGGCCGATCAACAGGGACTCACCCAGAATGAACGCGGCGAGGTGACGCCCCGTGAAGCCAATGGTCTTCAGTACCGCGTACTCGCGGGTGCGCTCGCGCACCGCCATCACGATCGTGTTGGCGAGCACGAGCAGGATGATCCCGATGATTACGAACGAGATCACCTCGAGCGAGGTGATGATGGCGCTCGACATCGACACGAAGCCCTGCTGAAACGCGCGCTCGCTCTCGGTCTTGGTGGGCGCCTGTGAGTTCTCGTACTCCGCGTCGATGGCACTCGCGACGCGCGGCATGTCGTCAGGGGAACCGACCTGGAGCACGTACCAGCCGGCGCCCACAGTGCGCCCGGGCTCCCGCTGCGTGACCTGCTGGTCCAGGTAGTCCCACTGGAAAAACATCTGCGTCTCGTCGTTGGACGGCTCCTTGCCGTGATAGATGCCGCGCACTGTGAACTGCCACGGCCCCGGGAAGATGTCCCCGTTCATGGTGATGACGTCGCCGATCTTGAAGCCGTGCTGGGCCGCGAGCTTCGCCCCGATGATGCAGCCGGAGCGATCGGCGGCGAACGCCGCCAGCTGATCGGGCGGCACCACGAACTCCGGATACACCTGGAACCAGGTCGCGGGGTCGACCGCGAAGCGCGGCCAGAAATTCTTGAAGTCATTCGGGTCGCCGTAAACGCCACCGAACCAGTTGGCCATCGCCACATTGGTGACGCCGGGGACTTTGGCGATCGCCTGGCGGTCCGCGGTGGGCAGCGGGAAGATGAACGACACGCGGTGGCGCACGATCATCCGGTTGGCCGATGAGGCGGCGACGCCCGCGTTCCACGCGCCCACGATGGTGCGCAGCAGGCCGAACGCCATCACCGCGGTGGCGATGCCCAGGACGGTCAAGATGCTGCGCAGCCGGTGGCGGAACGTGTTGCGGATGATGATCGACAGGATTTTCATTGCAGCTTGCCCTTGTCGAGGTGGCGCACGATGTGCGCCCGCTCGGCGGCGTGCGGATCGTGCGTGACCATGACGATGGTCTTCTTGAATTCCCGGTTGAGCCGTTCGAGCAGCGTCAGGATCTCTTCGGCCGACTTGCGGTCCAGGTCGCCCGTGGGCTCGTCCGCCACGAGGATCGTGGGATCGGTGGCGATGGCGCGCGCGATGGCGACGCGCTGCTCCTGGCCGCCCGAGAGCTGGCGCGGGTAGTGCTTCACCCGGTCTTCGAGGCCGACCAGCGCGAGTGCCGTGGTCACGTGCTGCTTGCGCTGCGCTTTGCTGAGCGGCGCCAGAAGCAGCGGCAGCTCCACGTTTTCGTAGGCGGTGAGCACGGGAATCAGATTGTAAAACTGGAACACGAACCCGATGTTCGCGGCACGCCACTTGGCGAGCTGGGACTCGCCCAGCGTCGTGACATCGGTGCCCGCCACGTTGATGCTTCCCGCGTCGGGCCGGTCGATGCCCGCAATGAGATTGAGCAGCGTCGTCTTGCCGGAGCCCGATGGGCCCATCAGCCCCATGAACTCACCGGCCGGCACGTCAAGCGTGATGTTCTGCAGCACCGGCACGGCATTGCTGTCTCGGCGATAGGACTTGGAGACACCGCGAATCTGGACGATCGGATTGGTCATCTGGTGCGATTCCTCTTAAGGCGGTCTGACTTTGACGCCGCGCCGGATGCGGGCATCCACGCTGTCGATCACCTGCGTTCCCACGGCCAGGCCCTGCAGCACGGCGACCCCCATGCCCACGCGCCGGCCCACGACCACCGCCTGCTCCACGGCGCGGCCCGACGACACGGTATACACAACGGAATGGCCGTCACGTAACACCACCGCGCTGGCCGGCACCGTCAGCACCGGCACCGTGTCGGCGCGCGCCGCCGGCTCCTCGCGGGGCAGGAAATGTACTTTGGCACTCATCTCGGGCAGCACGCGGGCATCGTACCGATTGAACGCCACTTTCACCTGGACCGTCGCTTTGGCACGGTCCGCCGTCGGGACGATCTTGGCCACCGTGCCGGGATAGCGTACATCAGGGTACGCGTCGAGCACGATCTCGCACGGCTGCCCCGCCTGGACCTGCTCGATATTCGATTCGGACACGTCCACTTCTACTTGCAGGGACGCCAGGTCGGCGAGCGTCACCACGTTGGCTTTGGACAGGGCGCTGCCGGCGAGCGGGGCGACCACTTCGCCCACGTCGGCGTTCTTGGTGAGCACGGTGCCGGCAAAGGGCGCCCGGATCACAGTGTTCTCGAGCGCCACCTGGGCCGCGTCGACGCCTGCCTGGGCGATCGCGATGGTCGCCAGCACCCTGGCATGACGCGCCTCGGCGGCGTCGTAGGCCTCGGCGGAGGCGAGATTGCTGTCACGCAGGATGCGCTGGCGCTCGAGCGCCCGGGTGGCGTCACGCAGGTCGGCGTTGCCCAGCTGCAGATTCGCCTGCGCCTGGGCCAGCTGCGCCTTCACGTCCGAGTCCTCAATGCGGGCGATCACCTGCCCCTGGCGCACGCGATC
Organism: Gemmatimonadales bacterium; assembly: GCA_035249405.1. Taxonomy (GTDB): domain Bacteria; phylum Gemmatimonadota; class Gemmatimonadetes; order Gemmatimonadales; family GWC2-71-9; genus DASTHG01. The sequence goes on along the minus strand of DATFGN010000037.1, from coordinate 30,145 downwards.
ACCCTCTACTACTCCGAGGAACACGAGGCGACCGGTGGCCTTGGAGGCCACGGCAGCCTTGCGCTGAGCCACCACGTAGCCGCTCGCGATGGTAACGACGTTCGCCTGTGCGGGTGCGACCAGGGTGGCGGGAGAGAGGCGCACGGGGATGGCGCCGCCGAGGCTGCGGGCCAGGACCGCCGCGGTCACGACCAGCAGGGCGACGACCGGTACACCGATCAGCAGCCAGCGAGAAAGACCACGGCCGCTCGTTTGGGCCTGGGCGCGGTCGATTTGGAGCGCGGACAAGTCTGCATTCTTGGCATCCACGGGAGGAACGATCCCGCCCCGTCCCGCCCCATGTCAAGGCTAGAGAAACGCCCCGCCCGAGGAATCCGGGCGGGGCGTTCTGTCATGCTATGGTGACTACGACGTCGGCTGCTGCGTGTCCTTCCGAATCAACGCATAACCCACGCTGTTGAAGTTGTACCTGGCGAGCTCGCGCACAATCTGGTTCCCCTTGGCCTTGTCGCCCGCGCTCTGCAGGGCGGTGGCGTACTGGAACTTGATGTAGGGGTCGTTGAGGTTACCCTGCGCGAACTGCGCAACGGCTTCCCCGAAGTTGCCCTGATACAGCGCGATGTAGCCCTTCAGTTCGTGCACCGGCTCCAGCTTCCGCGGGTTCTGGTCCTGCGTCACGAGCGCAGCCACACGGTCGGCTGCCTTCCCGGCCGCGGTGTAGTCGCCCTTGCGGGCGGCGAGCCAGCCATCGAAGTAGGCGATGTTGGCCTCTGTGTTACGCTGAAACGATGGGCTCCCGGACCCTGCGGCCTGCTGCATCAACAACGGCGTGCGCAGCTTGAGCGCTGAATCGGCCGCTGCGAAGTCGCGGGTGTGGATAGCGATGACCGCGACATCCGACAGCGCGGCGATCTTCACACCAAGCGCCCCCGGCACACCCATCGCATCGACCCCGGCCACGAGCCGGTTGAGCTCGACGATGGCCCCTGTGGGGTCGCCGGCGTAAATGCTCACATAGGCGCGGTATGGAGCGAACCCGGCCTTTTGATTGCCGCGACCAACCGCGATGGCCGAATCGTAATCGGCGCGTGCGGCAGTGTAGTTCCCAGCGAAGGAGTTGACGTGCCCACGCTGCTGCAATAGCGAAGCATCAGTGGGATCCAGCTCGTGGCCGCGGGTATACTCGGCCCGGGCCTGATCGAGGTTGTTCTGGGCGCGATACACATCGCCCAGCAGGTCGTGCATGGCCGGCTCGTTGGGGGCGAACCCCTCAGCGTGCCGCATGTGCTCTAGTGCCTTGGTGAAGTCCTTCGGCTCGCCGTGCAGATACGAGTTACCGAGGTCCGTATGAGCGACGAGGAGGCGGGGAGCCAGGCCCACCGCTTTCATCATGGACGCCCGAGCGTCCGTATTGCGATTCAGTGCCGTTTGCACGTTCGCGAGCACGAGAAACGCGCGTGGGCTGTCTGGGTACTTCGCGACGAGCTGCTGCGCCAGCACCAGCTGGCCGTTCACGTCGTTGTCGAGACCCTTACGCGCGATCTGAATCTGCAAACGCTCGGCGTCAGAGGCCTTGGCGGCGAACCGCTCGGCCAGCACGAGATTGGTCCTGAACTCCTCGAACGAGTTGCCCGTATTGGCCACGTTGAGGTAGGCGAGGGCAAAGGTCGAGTCGGCGGCCACGGCCGCCTTGAAGTGCGTGTTCGCGTCGAGAAAACGTCCCAGATCGAGCTCGCGCTGGCCAATGAGGAAGTGATTGCGCGCGTCGGTCGAGGTGGTCGTAATCGGCAGTTTGATGATCTCGCTGGTCACAGCGTTGAGGGCGCCTGGGTCGCGAGGGGGCGACACGGCTTGGGCGAAGCAGGGGGCCTGCAGCAGGAACGCTGCGGCGGCGACTGCAAGTGCGCCACGAAGACTAGACAATGGAAACTCCCGGGAAATGAGAATTGGTGCTCGGTGCTTTACAAAGTGGAGAGGGCGGCCGAACAACGGGCATTCAACCGCTGTTGGAGGCGAGTAACTAACTACGGTTTACTGCAGAGAACTGTATAGACACATGCTTAACTTATCAAGTACACCATCTGTCCGGATTGCCCGAACGGCGAATAACTACCTAAGTCGCTTGCAGGAAGGAGTCTACACGCCCACGTCCCTCCAAGCACGCCCCACCACGGCCGCCACGGGCGACCCAAAGCGTCGCCTGGCGATGGCAATCGTTCGGCCGGCTGCGGTCGCGAAGTTGCACCGTGACGGGAGCGTGGTCATCGCTTCGTACCAGATCGCCCCCGCACGGGTCCAGGCGTAGCCGCCCAACCGCGTCGCGACCAGGTAGAAGGCGTGATTGGGGATGCCGGAGTTGAGGTGGGCGGCGACGTCGGGGTCGGGGATCCGAATCCGATCCCGGTAATGCTTGGGCTGGGGATCGGTGCCGAGCAGCGGGTCGCCCTCGAAGGCTTTCCGGCCGGTGAGCGTCCTGAGGGCACGCGCCCGCAGGGCCGGCCCCATCATCTGTCGCCCGATGAGCCAATCCGCACGCCGCGCCGTCTGCCGATGATGCCACTGCTTCACCAGCGACCCCATGACGTCGGCGAAACTCTCGTTCAACGCCCCCGCCTCGCCCCGATACACCAAGCCGCTCGTATGCGCGATGACGCCGTGGGTCAGCTCGTGCGCCACGACCTCGAGCGGCCGCGGGAGGTGCACGAAGATCTCGCCGTCACCGTCGCCGTACACCATCTGGCTGCCGTCCCAGAAGGCGTTGTTCAATTTGCGCGACAGGTGAACGCTCGAGCGGAGTACCATCGCCCGGTCGTCCAGCGAATTGCGTCCGAAGACTGCGCGGTAGAACGCATACGCGTGGCCCGCGTTCACGTAGGCCTCGTTCACCGACTGATCACGCACCGGGTGGTCCCGCTCCGACCGCATCAGGCGACCCGGCAGGGTGCGCGGCCCACCGTGGCGCGCGTCGTACACTTCGCGGAACCGGCCCCCGTTCGGCGCGGCGATGGTGGGCAACGGAGGCAGCGTGCCCAGCTCGGCGCGCAACGCGCGGGCCCGCGCCGAGAACCCCAACGCGTCGAGCGCACGGCGGCTCACGCCCGGGTCGATCGCCTGGGCGAGCTGCTGCAGGAGGTGCGTGGGGACGGTGCAGCACACCGGCGGCTTGTGTTTCATGGCAAGGGGCTATCGCCCGTCGGACCCGCTGTCAAGCACAAGTGGCGGCCCTTTCGCATCGCACGTTATGCTTGCGCCCTACGATGCCACCGAGCTCCAGCGGCGATGTGACACCGGGCGTCGCGGCGCTCGCCAGTTACCTGCCGGCGCTCGCGCTGCGCGACGTAGCCGCGCCCTCCGGCCATCCGCCCGGCCCCCACATGGAAGTCCACCCCGCCGCCATCCTCTTCGCCGACCTCGCCGGTTTCACTGCCCTAGCGGAACGCTTGAGCGTCCAGGGGCCGAGAGGTGCTGAAGAGCTCTCGCGTATCATCGACGCGCACTTCGGCCGGCTCACTGACATCGTGCTCGCCCGAGGGGGCGACATTCTCGCCTTCGCGGGCGACGCCGCGCTCGTTGCCTGGCTCGATGATGACGGCGGAGACCTCGTGGCTGCCGTCACGGCCGCGGCCGCGTGCGGCCTGCGCCTCCAGGAGGCCGCCGATCCGCCCGCGACCGGGGCGTTGCGGATGCGAATCACGATCGGTGCGGGGCCGATCGCCCACCTGCGCCTCGGCGGCCTGGCCGGACGCTGGCTGTCCCTCGCGCAAGGCGCGCCTATCGCGCAGGCCACCGCCGCCGACCGGCTGGCACATGAAGGCGAGGTCGTCGTCTCGCCTGAAGCGGCCGCCCTGCTGGGGTCGCGCGCCCAGGGAACACCGCTCGAGGGCAACGCGCTCCGGCTCGCCCGCGTCCTGACGCGGGTCACGGACATCGCGCCGCACCGGCCGGCGCTCACTTCCGACCGCATCGACGAGCTGCGCCGACTCGTCCCCGAAGTCATCGCGGCTCGCGTCGACGCCGGGCTGGGCGAGTGGCTCGGCGAGTTTCGCCGTGTCACGATGGTGTTCTGCGGCCTCGGCGCGATCGATACCCCGCGGCGGCCCGACGCCTTGAGCAAGATCCAGGGCGCCGTGGCGGCGCTGCAGGAAGTCGTAGCGCGTTTCGAGGGCAGCGTCTATCAGCTCCTCACCGACGACAAAGGCACGACTCTCGTCGCCGCCTTCGGTCTGCCTCCCCGCGCCCACGAGGACGACGCCGCGCGGGGCACGCTCGCCGCACTCGCGATGCATGACGCGCTGCAGCGTCAGGAGCTCACTCCCTCAGTCGGGACAGCCACTGGCCTCCTCTATTGCGGTGTCTACGGTACGGCCAGCCGCCGGCAATACACCGTGGCCGGCGCACCCGTGAACCTGGCCGCGCGACTGATGCAACACGCCGCCGGGTCGGTGCTCTGCGATGCGGTGACTGAGGAGCAGGCGCGCCGCCATCCGGCGCTGCGCTTCACCCCCCTCGCGCCGATCCGCGTCAAAGGGCGCGAGCAACCGGTCGTCGTCCATCGGCCGTCCGCTGAGCAGGGCGCCCCATCGCCGACCCGGGCGGGCGACGACGACGGGCGACTGCGCGGCCGCGAGCGGGAGTGCGCGGCGCTCGACAGCGCCGTCGAAGCCCTGGTCACCCGGCGCGAAGGGGGCGTCATCCTGATCGAGGGCGAACCGGGCATCGGGAAGTCGCGGCTGGTCGAGTATCTCCGGGCCAGCGCGACCCGACGTGGCGCGCGAGTGATCGACGGCGCGGCAGACGACATCGAGAAGGGGACGGCCTACCACGCCTGGATCCGCCCCCTGCGATCGCTCGCCGGCGCCGGCGCCGACGCCGCACTCCTCTCCACTCGCCTGGGCTTGCGAGCGGAACAGGCCCCCATGGTGCCCCTGCTCGGGCCCCTGTTCGGCCTGAAGCTCGACGGCAACGACCTCATTGCCGCCATGACCGACGAGGTGCGCGCCGCGAACGTCCGCAACCTGCTGCTCGCCGCCTTGACCCACTTGGGAGACACCGGTCCGGTCGTCGTGACGATCGAGGATGCCCAGTGGCTCGACTCGTCCTCGTGGGCGCTCCTGCTCGCCGCCACCCGCACCATCCCGACCCTGCTCTTTGTGGTAACGAGCCGTCCCATCGACGACCCGCCCGCCGACTTCGTGGCGCTCGCGGGGCTCGCGGGTGAGCGACGGCTGCGGCTTGCACCGCTCGGACCCGAAGTGGTGGACCGGTTGCTCGCGGACCGTCTCGGCGTGCGCGCCGTCCCTGAGCAGGTCCTGGCCCTGGTCCACGACCGGGCCGCGGGCAACCCGTTTTTCAGCGAAGAGCTCGTGTACGCGCTGCGGGACTATGGGCTGATCAAGGTCACGGACGGCCGCTGCGAGCTGACCGATCCCTCCCGCGAGCTGGCTCCCGCGTTCGGCGACGCTCTGGCCGCTCGCGGTCTCCCGCAGACGCTCCAGGGAATCGTCACCAGTCGCATCGACCGGTTGAGTCAGTCGGAGCAGTTCGTGGTCAAGGTGGCCAGTGTGATCGGACGAACCTTCCCCGTCGCGATGCTGCGCGACGTGTTCCCCGTTTCGACGAGCGACGCGGAGCTCGCGGCCTCACTCGCGGCGGTCGAGCGACTGGACCTCATTCACGCCGAGGTGGCCGGCGTCGATTCCCGCTACTCCTTCCGCCACGCCATCACGCAGCAGGTCGCCTACGATCTCATCTTGTACGCGCAACGGCGTGACCTGCACCGGGCCCTCGGCGCCTGGCTCGAGGCGCGGCACGGAGCGGATCTCGAGCCGGTCCTGCCGCTGCTCGCCTTCCATTGGCGGCGAGCCGAGGTGATTCCCAAAGCGGTCCACTATCTGGATCGGGCGGGAGAGCAGGCCTTCCGGAGCTACGCGAACGCGGAGGCCGTCGGCTTGTTCCGCGACGCCCTCGCGCTCTCCCCCGACGCCACACCGAGCCAGCGGCGGCGCTGGGAGCTGCAGGCGGGCCGGGCCTGCGTGAACTGGTCCCGCTACGAAGACGGCGAGGCGCATCTGCGTCGTGGCCTGGCCCTCGCCGGCGAGCCGATGCCGCGCGGCAGCGCGAGGCTCGTGGGCGGACTGGCCGGCCAGGCCGCTCGCCAGATGATGCACCGGCTGCTGCCGCGGCGTTTTGTCGGGCGGCGCGACGCGGAGCGCGACGTCTTGCTCAGTGCGGCTCAGGCGCACGAAGCGCTGGTCGAAGTGTTCTACCTGCGCGATGCGAACCTCGCCTGCCTCCACAGCGCGATGTGCGGCCTCAATCTCGCCGAACTGGCGGGCCCGTCCCCGGAGCTGGCGCGCGGGTATGCCACCGTGGGCGCGATCCTCGGCTTCATCCCGCTGTCGAAACAGGCCGACGCGTACTGCCGCCGCGCGCTCGAGACCGCCCGTGCCTCGGGTGACGTCCCCGCCACGATCTGGACCGCGCTCAGCGTGGGCGCGTACAAACTCGGCGTCGCCGCCTGGGGTGAAGCGCGGGCCCTGTTCGATCTCGTCACCAGGGAAAGCGAGCGCCTGGGCGACGCGCGCCGCTGGGACGACGGCACTCAGTTTCTCGTCGATCTCCATTTCCTCCAGGGGCGTTTTGAGACCAGTCTCGACCTCGCGGGCCAGTTGTATCGCTCGGCGACGCGGCGCAACGATCCGCGGGGACAGGCGAGCGCTGTATACCGTCGGGTGCATTGCCTCCTCATGCTCGGTCGGGACGCCGAAGCCGCGACCGCGACGGAGGAGTTGGCCGGGATCCGCTGGAACGTCGGGACGGTACACGGTGATCTCCCCATGCGAACCGTGCGGGCGCTCACACAGCTGCGCGCCGGTGATGCGGCGGGCGCTGAACGGGCCGCCCTCGAGGCCGCAGCGTTGCTCGAGAAGCTCATGCCGTCCTACCATGGCTACGTGTTCGATGCGTCCGGGACAGCCGACGTGCTGCTCCAGCTGCTGGAGCAACCAGGCGGTCAAGCAGGCGCGGGCGGCGCCGCCCGGGCTCGCGCACTGCGCGCTGCTTTGGGGGCGCTGCGCCGCCTCGCCCGAGTGTTCCCGATTGCGCGGCCCTGGCTCGCGCTCATGCGCGGACGAGCGAAGCAGCTGGCGGGAAAGCATGAAGCGGCCACGGCGGCGTGGCGCGCTGCGATCGAGCTGGGCGAGCAATTGGCAATGCCTTACCCCGCGGCCCTCGCCCAACAACTCCTGGCGCCACGCGCCTCATGACCACCCGGATCGACACGGCGTTCGCACGCATGAAGGCTCGGCTCCGGGCCACGCCGCAGCTGAGCGAGCGCGTGTTCGCGTGGCTCGAGCGCCTGTCACCGACCGACGATCCCGCCGAATATTTCCGGCAGCGGCGCACCCTGCCCATCCTCACGCTTCCCGAATGGGTGGGTAAGACCTTGGGCGCGAAAGCCGATGACGCCTTCTACGACGATCTGACCTATTCGACCATCACGGGCTACTGCCACATTCGTTTGTTGGACGACGTCATGGACACGGATCCCAATGCCGACCCCTCACTATTGCCGGCGGCCGGGTTCTTCCATGCGGAGTTCCAGCAGGCGTACGCCAAGTACTTCGAGCCAGAGCACCCCTTCTGGGAGTGGTTCCCCAACCTCTGGTTCGGCGCGGTGGAAGCGACCGTCATGGACGCGCGACTCAAGACCGTCACACTCGAGCAGTTCCAGCGCGTCGCCGCGCTGAAGGTCAGCCCCGCGAAGATCCCCATCGTCGCGACGTGTTTGCGCCACGGGAAACCCGACGCCCTTCCCGCCCGGCTCGCCTTGTGTGACCGGCTCGGCGCCATCGCCCAGATGACGGACGATGTCTTCGACTGGCAGGATGACCTGGAGGATCAGGGGCGAACGACCTATTTCCTGTCCGAGGCCAAGCGACGGCGGAAGCGGAAGGAGCCGGCCACTGCCTGGATCCTGCGAGAAGGATTCGCCTGGGGAGTCGCGTCGATCGAATCCTGGTATGAGGTGCTGGCCGACGACGCCCGGGCGCTGGGCGGCCTGGAGCTCGTGCGGCATCTGGACACCGAGCGAGCCGTGCTCGCGGAGCGGGCGGAACAGTTGATTCCGGGCTACCGCACGCTCGCGACCCTTGCCGACGTATGGCCGTCATGAGTTGACACCCCGAGCGCTTGGGGTAAACGTTGTCCGCGCGATTAGTGCCGCAACTCCACACTCGCTTCGAACCTTGGAGGAAGATCCCATGGCGATGAAATTCGACGAGCTGGTCCGCAAGGCGATGAAGAACAAGAAGTTTCGGACGCAACTCAAGAGAAGCCCCGCCAAGGCACTCAAGGCCGCCGGAGTCAAGGCGACTCCGAAACTCGAGCGCTCGCTGAAGTCACTCAACTGGAAAGCCCTGGAAAAGGTGAACGGGCACTATAGGACCGCGGCGGGCATCTCGACTTGAACCCTTGTCACGCGGCGGTGGTGGAAATCCCCCGCGGGGATTTCCCCCACCACCTGCTGGACAATGGTTTCTGGCTCAACCTCACGGTCTTCGGGGACCTGTGCTGGGCGATCGCCTACGTTCTGATTATCCGTCGGTGCTTCCGACAGCGCACCTACGGCCTCCCGCTGGTCGCCATCGTGATGAACTTCACCTGGGAGCTGCAGTACAGCCTGGTGCAGCCGCCGCGCTGCGACAACGGTACTGTGGATGTGGTGAAAGTCGCCATGATTCTGGCGTGGGTGGCACTCGATGCCTTCATCGTCTGGCAGTTGTTCCGCTACGGTCGTGCCGAGCAGGCGTTCGCCCAGATCCGGCAGTATTACCCGTTCGTGCTGGTGGGAGCTCTGGTGCTCGCCGCGGCGGGCAACTTCGCGTTCGCGCAATTCTACCCCGACGCGGCCGCTCCCTTGAGCGGGCTGATCATCAATTTCGTGATGAGCCTGCTCTTCATCTTCTTTTTGTTCGCCCGACCCGACCTGCACGGGCTCGGCTGGGGGGCATCCTGGTTCCGCGTGAGCGGGAACTGCGTGATCTTCCTCGCGAACATCTTTCTGCTACAAGAGAATGCTCCCAGCATGCGCGCGTTTGTCCTGTTTCTTTTCGTGGGTACCGCCATTTTTGACCTCATCTTCATGGTGCTGCTGCACAAGCAGCGCGCCACCCAGACCCCATAACACCAGCGCCGTCCTGAGCAGCCGAGCCTGCTCCTCGTAGCGCGCCGGATCGAGCCGATTGACCCGCGCGATCAAGGCTTCATAGCTCGCATCGGTCGAGGCGACGAAGCGCGGGATGTCGCCACGCCGCAGTGCCGCGCGCTCGGCCGCGGTCATCCTTCCAAGCGCACTCTCGTCCTCCATCGCCGCGCGGTAGGTCTCGGTGTGTCGCAGCATCACGCGGACTTCGAGCCCGCGAAACTCTTGCAACTGGGTGAGTAACTCCGGCAGCCGCTCGCACAGCAGCGCTCCCGCGCGAAGAAATCCCGCCTCCATCTGATCGGCAAACTCGGCAGCTGAGACGATATCCGTTCCGACCCGAACCACATTCTCGCGCACTGGGACCGTGGCTCCCTTGTATCGCTGTGGGGCGATGGCACCGAAGCCGCTCACGTCGTAGCTGCCCCCATCGGGGCCACGGATCCAGGCCGGCACGAGCCCAGTGCTCAGAAGCGAACGCGCTGCGCGCGGCCGACGCGGCTGGAGCAGCGTTTCGAGATCGACGAGCACCGGGTATTCCCCGTGGGCAATGACGTTGCCGTGATGCAGGTCGGTAGCGTCAAGCAGGTCGGCGAGTGCGATCAACGCCCCAGCGCGCTCCCAATAGCGACTCGCCGCTTCATGATCGATGCACGCCTCATGCGTCACGAACTCCATCCACCCGTAAGTGCCTCGGTCCACTACGTCTGGCGCGAATACCGCGACGGGGCCCGCCCGCTCGTTCCACCAGGCCACCAAGCGATGGAACGCGGCTTCCAGTCCCACCGGGCGCGGCTTGTAGACGACGCGCAATCCCGATGCGAAGCGTACGACCGCGACGGTGCGCCCGCCGTCATGTGGATCCGAGAGCCCGCTCCGCACCTCGAGCACCCGACCGAGAGGCCTTCCGCAGCCCCATGACTGTGCGATAGCGCGGCGGTCCGTCGCCAGGCGTCGCCGCAGTTCCACGTCGGGTCTCACGCGAGTTTCACGCGACGCAGCAGATCCTGGAATCGGGGAGCGCCGCGCAGCGGAGCCCAGGTCGGGCGGACGGCGAGCCACGCCAGCTCCGAGGCGCGCCGCTCGCAAGCGCGCTCCAGCTGATCCAATGCCAACTCCGGCCGTCGCAGCGCCAACTGGGCTTGGGCAAGCAATACCGGTGACACGTAGCGCGTGGTCGCCAGACCCTCGAGCTCTGCGAGTAGTCGTTCGGCGTCTTCAGTGCGCTCGACCGTCGCGAAGGCGACAGCAAGAGCGGCGACGGACTCGGCGCTGCGTCCTGCGGCGCAGGCGGCTTCGAGTACGGGTACGGCGTCGGCGGGTGTCGCGGTTTCCAACAGCGCCACGCCCAGGAGATAGCGCGCCAGCCCGAAACCGGGATCGAGCTCGAGCACGCCGTGGTAGGCCGACACGGCCGCGGCCGTCCGTCGTTCGAGGTAGTGCACCAGCCCGAGGCTCGTAGCCGCGAGCAGCGACATGGGGTCGCGCTCCAGCGCCTCTTCCAGGCGTGCGAGCCCCTCGGCGAAACGTCCGAGCGGCAGCAGGCAGTTCACCGCGTAGCGATGCAGGACCATCGGATTCCCGGGGCTGAGCGAAAGGGCGCGCCGGAAATCGGTCTCCGCGCCGGCCCAGTCCCACTCGTAGACGGCGCGGATCGACCCCAGGACGGCCAGCGCCTCGGCGCTCTCCCGGCCCGGCGTCATGGCACGCTCAATCGCTCCTTTGGCTTTGGGCATCGCGGCATCGGGTGCCAGCGCCCCGTAGACCGGCAGGACGAACCAGGTATCCGCCAGGCCGGCGGCGGCAAGCGCGAAGCCGGGCTCGCGGGCCAGCGCGGCTTCATAAGACTCGATCGCTTTCTCTAGATCTGCTGCGGTACGGCGCTGCGCGAAATGGCGGCCCCGCAGGTACGCCCGATACGCCTCGAGATCGGCGGTGCCGGGTGCGACGACCGGGGCGCCGCCGCGGTCAGCGTCGGGGAGCAGCCGAGCCACGACGCGCCGGGCGATGTCGTCCTGGACCTGAAACACATCGGTCATCGCCTCGTCGTAGCGCTCGCTCCAGAGCTGGAAGCCGGTCTCGACGCTCGAGAGCGTGACGGAGATGCGGAGCCGGTCGCCGGCCACCCGCACGCTCCCCTCGAGGATGCTGCGCACGTCCAGTCGCCGCCCGCCCTCGCGCACGTCCAGGTGTCGCGAAGCGACGCGCAGCGAGCCCATTCGCATGAGGGCATCGCGCAGCTCCTCGGCGATCCCTTCGCAGAGATACGCCTGGTCCTGCTCGCGGCTCAGGTCTTTGAAGGGCAGGACCGCGATCGAGTCCACGGTGTTCGGGCTGGGCGGCGCGTGCGTCGCGTCCGGCGATTCGAGCGCCGCGACGAACTCGTCCGGCGTGGCGAACCGATCGGCCGGCATCTTGCTCAGGGCTCGGCCGAGTGCCCGCCCCATGCCGACCGGGACTTCCGAGCGAATCGACTGCAGCGAGGGCACCGGCTCGGTGGCGTGCCGCATCATGATCGCCAGCGCAGTCGGTCCGGTGAACGGGGGTTGACTGGTGAGCATCTCGAACACGACACAGGCGAGTGAGTACACGTCGCTGCGGCCATCCACGGTTCCGGTCGTCTGCTCGGGGCTCATGTAGATCGGAGTGCCGATACTCACGCCGGTCTGGGTGAGCCGGGGCGAGCCCGCCTCCTGGAGGGCCGTCGCGATGCCGAAATCGGCGACCACGGCGGCGTCGCCCGTGAGCATGATGTTTTCCGGCTTGATGTCGCGGTGCACCACACCTTGTGCGTGGGCGTAGGTGAGGGCGGCGGCGACCTGCCGGGCGATGCGGATCGTCGCGGGGATGGAAAGGCGGCCCTCGCGGTCCAGGCGAGCGCGCAGCGAATCCCCCTCGATGAACGGCATGATATAGTAGAGGGCCGAGTCCGCTGCTCCCGAAGCCAGCAGCGGCACGATGTTCGGGTGAGAGAGCCGGGCCGCGATGCGGATCTCGCGCAGGAACCGATCGTCGCCGAGCTCAGCGGTGATCTCCTGGCGCATCACTTTGATGGCGACGCGCCGATCGTGCTTGCTTTCGTGGGCGAGGTACACGGTGGCCATGCCGCCGCGGCCCAGCTCGCGCTCGATGACGTAGTCCGGCGCGAGCGCGGCGCGGAGCTCCTGCAGATCGATCATCGCGAGGGGAACGGGTGCATCGCGGCATGGCAAGTTGCCCGCCGGCACCGGCTCGCACAAGGAGCGGGTCGGTGAGGGCGTTGGGCGAAATGATGAAGGCCTAGAAACGACGAGAGCCGGGACAATGAGCCCCGGCTCCCTGAAGTGGCAGTGCTACTTCTACATGCTGCTGTTCCACGTGTCACGGTAAATCTTCCAGTCATTACCCACCTTCTTGTAGATCGTCACGTACGACCCGTGGTCCTTATGCGCGCCGTCGGCGCCGGTTTCCACCCAGCCACCCACGGCGATAGCGTAGTCGCCGCCACCAAACACTTCCGTGGTCGTCAGGGCATTCTTGCTGCCCCGGGCGATATCCTTCGTAAACAGGGCCTGGATATCTGCTCGGCCGGAGACCGCCGCGCCGCCGGGGGCCATGACTTTAGCATCTTCCGCGTACAGGGCGGCGAGCCCGGCCGCGTCCCCCGCGTTGTAAGCCGTCTGCCAGGCCTGGTCCATTTTTGCGATCTGGCTCTGAAGGTCGGTTGCGCCGGCCTGCGCCAATACGGGGAGCGGAAACGCGAGCGCCAGGGCGGCCAAGCCTGCTGCGATGCGACGGTTCATAATGTCTCCAATCTCAGGTGGGGATGTTGCAGGAGGGAGCCTAAGCTATCACCCGGCGAAGACCGCACAAGGATGCCACTGCTGCACGAGCGATCCCATGACATCGGCGAACGTTCACCCATGAGAGTTCCCGGGCTCGGCGCCGAGGCACCAGCGTGGGCGGTGTATACCATCCAAACTGGCGGTGCCTAACCAGAGCCCGTAAGTTCGGTCGTCGCTACTCACGAGCGAATACGCCCGATCTTCGCGCTTCCCTCCACGCAGCCCTCGCAGACCGTTACACGGTCGAGCGTGAGCTCGGCCGCGGTGGAATGGCCACCGTGTATCTGGCGCAGGACCTGAAGCACCGTCGCCCGGTCGCCATCAAGGTTTTGCTGCCCGAGCTCGCCGCACAGATCGGCACGGAGCGGTTTCTCCGCGAGATCGAGACCGCCGCCCGGCTGAACCATCCTCACATCCTGGCGCTGCACGACTCGGGCAAGGCCGACGACTACCTGTACTACGTGATGCCGTATGTGGAGGGTGACACGTTACGGGGGCGCCTCGAGCGCGAGAAGCAGCTCCCGTTGAGCGACGCCCTTGAGATCACCCGCCAGGTGGCCGACGCCTTGAGCTATGCCCATAGCCACGATGTCGTGCACCGCGACATCAAGCCGGAAAACATCCTGTTTCAAGCGGGGCACGCGGTGGTCAGCGACTTCGGCATCGCGCGGGCGATTTCGACGGCCGGAGGCGACCAATTGACGGGCACACGGGTCCGGATCGGAACGCCGGGTTACATGAGCCCGGAACAGTCCGAGACGGACCTCCCAATCGACGGCCGCAGCGACACCTATAGCCTAGCGTGCGTGTTGTACGAGATGCTCGCGGGCGAGCCGCCGTTCCTGGGCAAGTCGGCACAGACCGTTCTCGCCCGCCAGCTGCTCGAGCCCGTGCCGCCGCTGCGCGCGGTTCGGGCGACAGTCCCCGTCGGCGTCGAACGGGCAATTCTGCGGGCACTCGAGAAAGCGCCGGCGGATCGCTTTGCGACCCCAATTCAGTTCGCGGCGGCGCTCGTGGCCCACGACGAGACGGAGGCGGACGACGTCGACGAGGACTCCATCGCCGTCCTGCCATTTGCCAACATGAGTACGGATCCCGACACCGAGTACTTCAGCGACGGGATCACCGAGGAAATCATCAACGCGCTCGCCCAGCTCCCCGGGCTGCACGTGGCGTCGCGGACGTCGTCATTCTGTTTCCGCGGCAAGGCAATCGATCTAGCCGAGGTCGGGACCAGACTGAAGGTCGCCAACGTCCTGGAAGGCAGCGTGCGGAAGGCGGGCAGCAAACTCCGGGTCACGGCCCAGCTCATCAAAGTCGCCGACGGTTACCATCTCTGGTCGGAGCGCTACGATCGCGAAATGACGGACGTTTTCGCGATCCAGGACGAGATCGGGAGAGCGATCGCCGAGCGGCTGCAGGTCACCCGTGGTGCCGGCTCGGCGGTGGTCACGCCGGCCACCGCGAATCTGGACGCCTACCATCTCTATCTGAAGGGGCGGTATTTCTGGGCGCAGCGGGGCCTGGGGCTGAAGCAGGCCGTGGAATGTTTCAGCCGGGCGCTGGCACTCGATCCGAACTACGCCCTGGCGTATGCGGGCCTGGCTGATGCCTACACGCTGCTGACGGAGTACGGCATGGTCCCGCCCACCAAGACCCTGCCCCAAGTCCGGGCGGCGATCGAGCGGGCCCTCGAGCTGGCTCCCGATCTGGCGGAGGCGCATTGTGCCCTCGGGGAGCTGAAGTTCGTCTTCGACTGGGAGTGGCCCGGAGCCGAGCGCGAGCTGCGCCGGGCCATCGAGCTGAGTCCGCGCTACGTCGCCGCCCATTACCGGCTCGCGTTGTATCTCTGCCTGGTCGAGGGCCGCTTTGACGAAGCACTGATGCACGCCCGGCGCGCCGTGGAGCTCGATCCGCTGGCGCAGTTGCCGGTGACGCAGCTCGCCGGCGTGCTGATCGGCGCCGGGCGCTATGAGGAGGCGCTCACGCCGCTCAAGCGGGCCACCGAGCTCGGCCCGGCGATGCTCCTCACCTATCTCCATCTGGGCGTGGTCTACAATCAACTCGGCCGGACCGAGGAAGCGATGGCCGCCTTGGAAGTGGCGGCGGCGGCATCGGGCCGTCATCCCTCGACGCTCGCGGCGTTAGCGGCTTGCTTCCGCGTGTTGGGAAAGAGCGCCGAGGTGGTGGCCATATATGAGGAGCTCACAGCTCGCGCACGGCGCGAGTACATCCAGAGTGCGACGTTGGCACTAGCGGCAGGCTTGGTGGGTCGCATGGATGAAGCGTTCCAGCTGCTCGAGCGGGCCTGTGAGGACCGCGACAGCATTCTCATCTATTGTAAGCGCTATCCCGCGTTCCAGTTGTTGCAAAGCGATCCGCGGATGCAGCAGGTCTACCGACGGATCGGGTTCTCGGAGTCTGCGCGCTAAGCTGACCAGCAGGCTGGTGGATGACGCCGAGTCCAATTAGGGGCGAGACCCCGTGGTGGGCGGACGGCGCGCCCACCGGCGTGTCGCAGATCTACTATGTACGGTCTTTGATCGTTCCACCGGGTGCCGCCTTCTTCACGGCGGCGATGCCCTTCTCCATACCAGACGGGCCGGTGTACAGCTCGCTGATCCCCACGGATTCACCGCTGCCAGCCTTGAGCTCGAAGTACTTCTCGCCATTGCTCGCGGTCTGACGATCGTAGCGACCATCGTTGGGGGAGTTGTTCTTGACCGAGGTGATACCCTTTTTCGCGCTTTGCTTCGCCTTGTACAGCTCGCTCGTCAAGATGACCTTCCCGTTCCCTGCTTTGAGATTGAACATGAACTGACCGCCTACTGCGGGCTTCAGCTCGAACCAGCCGGACATACGTGCCTCCTCTCCAATCGATACGACTGCGCCGTCGCGAAAAACTGGACGCGTAAGATGCGAGCGATGTGGTCAACCCTGAGACACGTCGTCTCACGTCGCGAACAATCGATGATCGAGATACGTACGTAGGCGGGATCGATTGACCGCCAATTGACCACCCTCGGCTAGCATGCCTAACAACTCCACTACCGAGGCGTGGCCATGAAGACCGCAGCCCGCAGTCTCCTCGTCCTACTGGTTGTTGCCGGCTTTGGAGGGCTGACGCAGGCGCAGGCGCGCGTGAAAAGGGTCAGTTCCAGTTTTCACATCGGCTCGGCGCACCCGCTGGGGATTCTCGATTCACTCAGTGACGCCAACATCCACGTCGACGTGGACCTGAGTTATCGCCTACAAAAGCGCCTTCCCACTGGTGCGGCCTTGTACGCGAAGCTGTTGGTGGGTTTGAACCAATTCACTGCGGAGATTGCTACGGGGATCGAGCATCCGCGTTGGATTAACGCTTCCGTGAACCTGCAGGTTGTCGCACCAGGCGCCGGGCCACGACCATATGTGCAGGCCGGCCCTGGCGTCTATTGGCCAAAGTCGGGACCCGCGAAGTCCGGGCTCAACATCGGTGTCGGTGAGCAAGTATCCGTCGGTGTGATCAGGCTGGAGTTCGGGCTCGACCTGCACCAGGTGCAATCGAAGCCGGTGACACGGTTCGTGACGATTCAACTCGGAGTGCTCTACTGACGTGCGGAGCCCAAGGCGGTATGGCGCGAACACGCGCGGCGTAGCGACAGTAGACGAGAGGCTGGGTTAACCAATGGGCGTGAACTTGATTCCTCTGATTGGGCGGTTCAAGATCCAGGTTCGCACTTTTGAGAAGAAACATTGTGCGGTCAAGGAGAGATGCACGAAGCCCGGTAAACGGAAGCTTTTGCGCTTCGACTACAGAGTCTGGAACGCGGGGAACAAAGACCTCCACATCGGCGACCCAACACAGCGCCCTCGCTGGTTTGAGTACTCGGATTGTCACAAGCACTACCACCTCAAGGGTTTCAACCAGTACACAGTCTTTGGATCCGGTGGCGGGCGCAAACGCGGCCAAAAGCAAGGCTTCTGCCTTGAAGACACTCGTTGGAAGGGTCCGGTAGCTCGCAAGCGCAAGCGGTTCAACTGTGACAACCAGGGCGTATCTGCCGGCTGGTACGACCTCTACTCGCGGGATCTCGATTGCCAATGGGTCGACATCACCGACCTGCCTGATGGTGACTACGTTCTTCAGGCCGAGACTAATCCAAAACGACGGAACGGGCGGCGCCGTGTCAGGGAGGACAACTATACGGACAACGTCATCCAAGTAGGCCTGCGGATCACTGGGAGAAGGGTCAAGAGGCTGGCGCAACTGCCGTTCAGCCCCGCGTAGCAAGGCGCGCAATGGACGGCGCCAGGGCTCGTCACGACTTCCGCAACATCCAGTAGACCAGCCCGTTCAGGTCCGAGAGCCCCAACGTGAGCGCGATCCTCTTGCCGCCGTGTACGGCGGAATTGTTGCCGGGGAGCACGCGAACGCCGATGCGCAGCCTGGCAGGCAACTCCGATCTCGAGCCGACTGGGTAGGACTGGTGAGCGCATCCGTCATAGCTGCGAGGGGGCGAGCAGGTCAGAGATTGTACAGCGACAGCGTCTCGATCACGTTCTCGATCGTCTTGCTCAATTGGGGATGTGAGGCCTCGAAGCCGGCGACGGCTTCCTTCAGTTTGGTCCCCACGGCCTGATACGGCTCAACCGACGCCGGTTTCGGGTTCGCATCGAGCACGGCGCGGATGTCCCGGGCGAGCACTTCCAGGCGGTCGCGGGTCTCGACATCGACCGGCTTGGCGGCGATGAGCTCAGCGTGGAGCTGAGCCAGGCGCTGGTGCAATTGATCCTGATCCATGAATCCCCTGGGGTTCGGTGACGGACGAGCTTCAAGTGAATCTGGTCGGTTTCATGTCTCATGAACAGGAAGGGCTGTCGGCCGGCTCGTCACGACCTCCGCAGCATCCAGTACACCAGCCCATTCAGGTCCGAGAGCCCCAAGGTCAGCGCGATCTTCTTGCCGCCGTGTATAGCGGAATTGTTGCCGGGCAGCAGGCGCACGCCGATGCGCAGCTTGTCGGCGAGCAGGTAGGCGGTGACGGGCACCGCCCAAACCGTGGCATTGGAACTCCCGGCCGGGCGGCGACGCCAGTGCCCGAAGTACTCGACCCCGGTTTCCAGCCCGGACCAGATGGCGGTGGAGCGCTTCCAGTGCAGCGCCGGTCCCATCACCCAGTGCACCCGGTCGACTTGCGTGGCGGGGTGGCCGGTCACGTGGAGTGGCGAAGCGGTCAGGCCAAGAGCGAGCGATCGGCCGAGGTGCACAGTGGGCCGGTACCCGATCTCGAACCCAGAGCTCAGGAGACTGACCGTCGCGTAGTTGGGAACGAGCGTCGCGATCCAGCCTCGTCCCGACCCCCTCGGCACAGACGAGGTGTTGGCGTCGAAGCCGCGGCGGTAGCGATACCCGATGCCCGACTGGTACAGGGCCTCGCTCAGGGTCGCGACATTGGTCCACGCCGTCACCCCGGCCTGCCGGCGGGCCTGCTCGACCCGCCACAGCTGGTGCAGCATGAGGCCGATCTGGCTGGCCATGAACCGTTCGGGATTGTCGACGAACGCCAGGAAGCTCGTAGTCGCGTCACACCGGGCCGGCGACTCGAGCCAATTCTCGGGCTCGCACTCGGGGCGCGGTTGTCGCCGGGCCGAGTCGATGAGGGCGTGAATCGCCGAATCGGCTGCGACGCGACCCAGGATGTCGCGAAAGCCATCGCGGCAGAGGAGACGACTGACGGCGTCGCCGCGACAGATCGCGTTGTCGAACGGTTTCTCCTGGTCCTGGGCGAGGTGAGCGTCTAACAGAGCACGGAGCAGTAATGGACGGAGCAGTACGTCGCGGTGACTGTCGGGCTTCGCGGTGCTGTCGGCGTACTCACGCTGATACAGCTCGCGGAGCATTTCGCGCGGGAAACTGCTTGCGCCGAGGTTGAGTTGCGACGTTTCCACGAGGGTTTGCAACCGGCCGGCCTGGCAGGTCGAATCCACGCCCTGGGTCGTGCGGCAGCCTTCGCGGGCGATGAAAGCGAGGGCATCGTAGACGCCGACATAGAAGTCGTATTCGCGAAACGGCTGCCCCAGGAACGCGGCGAACGCGCCCAACTGTTGCCCGACGACGACGAAGCGGCGATTGGTGACGTCGATATTGTCCCGTTGGAATACCTGGGGAGCCCGGGCGAGGAGCCGCCCGAAGGCCTGCAGCTCGTACTGCCTGGCGGCGGGCACGGCGCCCGCGAACAGGTCCATCAGTGCGGAGATGCCACCGGTGGCCGGCTGCGCCCGTTGCTTCTCGACCCGCGCGAGCCGGCCGCGCAGCGCTTCGGGGTCGATGAATACGAGCAGGGCGTTGGGGTCGGGTCGCTCGCGGTTCATCCAGATCGCGTCGGTATAGATCCCCGCCACGAGGTCGATGGGATTGTTGTCGAACAGGCCGCCGTCGGAGAACAGCGCACTATCGCCCAAGGGGGGCGCGGAGCCGCATCCTGTCCCCGGCCGCGACTGGTGGCGCAGGGAGACCGGCGAGAAGGCACCGGGAAACGCTGACGACGCTTCGATCAGCGAGAAGACGTCGTTGGGCTCGATGGCACCCTCGCAATCCGGTAACAACAGCAGCGCGCCGAGCCGGCTGTTGCCGATCAGCTCGCCGGGCGGCGCCCGGAACCGGACCGCATTGCCCTGCCGATTCACCACCACCACCGTCGCGAAACGTTGCGTCACCGCCGTGATGCCGCGCGAGATCGAGATCTCGCCGGGCGTGAGCTTGGTGATGGTGACGCCGACGGGAATGTTGCAGCCGTCCAGGGCATCCGATGAAGGCAGGTCGCGCATCGCGGCGCGCACGGTATCGAATAACACCCGTTGGAAGTAGCGCCGGCTGAACAGCGCCTGGGTCGAGTCGGGCTGGTTGTAGCGTTCGAGGGGGAACAGCTGATCGAATCCGGTGCGCACCCAGATCTTCCACAGAAGACTCTGTTCGGGAGCGACGGGCTCCCGGGTGCGGCACCATTCGAGGGCAGCGAGGAAGCCGTTGATGTTGCCGGCCGAGGCTCCCGCCATGGCTTTCAATTCGTAGCGCGGCAGGTTCCAGGCGCGGCGCAGCGAATCGCGGGCGGTGAGCTTGAAGACCTCGAGCAGCCCCCAGTTCACTCCGGCTTCGTAGGAGCCGAGGCTGATGCCGCCGCTGATGGTGAGCAGGGCGGAGATGTGTTGCGTGTCGCGCCGGGCGACGGGGGGAGGCGCCTGAGCGGCGGCGTCGCCCACGAGGACGAAGAGAACGAGGAGGCAGCGCGGCAAGGTAGTGGACATTGGACCGAACCTGAGCCAATGTAGCCCGCATGCCGCGATCACCGTTATCGCCCGCAACCGCTCTCGTCCTGGCTTCCTTGGCCGGCACCGCTTGCGCGTCGCATCGTGTCCTCGTCCCGCCGCAACTCGATCTGGTCCCCTATGGCAGCGTGGGACTGGTCAAGTTCAGTGTCGAGGGTGCCCGGGGAGGACTGGACGAACTGGTCACCACCCGCTTTGAGGAGTCCGTGCTCGCCGCGCAACGGGGCATCGAGGTGCAGCGGTTCCAGCCCGCCGACTCAGGCGCAGCGCTCGCCGGGGCGCGCGGCGTCCCCGTCGTGTTCCTGGGGCGACTCCGGGTATCCGACGTAAAGCCGAAGGGCGGCTTGCTTTCATTCGCGCTGGCCCGCGTGGAGGCAACGCTTTCGGCGGAGTTGTCCGTGGAACTGCGCTCTACGAAGACCGGCGGCACGCTGTGGCGCGCCAGCGCGTCCCGCACCGAAAAGGTCGGGGACCTGACGATCGTGGGAGGAGTGCCGGTGTTCTCCGCCCGCGATCCCGATGAGGCGTACGGGCAGCTGGTGAACCGCCTGGTCCGCTCCGTGACCTGGGACCTGCGATCCACCTGGGTCAAGCAGTAGCAAGCAGTCACCCTCGCGCAACGGTCAGCCTGCCTCGCTCATCATTGCTGTATTCCCCACCAAGGACCGTCCATGGGCAGAATCCTCGTTCGGCTGAGCGCGCTACTCACGTTCGCTCTGGCCTCCAGGGCGTCGGCCCAATCCAGCGGTACGCCGCTCGAGCTGGGGCGCGCTGCGGGCACGATCTACCCTTGTCCTTCCTGCTTCATTCAAAACAACGGTTGTCATCCCGAGCCCCTGAGCGCCAGCGAAGGGGCGAGGGACCTCAAAGCTCCATGGGCAGGTGGCGTTGGTCAGGGCGAACGAAGTCCCAGACCACGGAGACTGGAACCTCTCGATCTGGAGTCCCAGACCAGGGAGCCTGGAACCTCTCGATCTGGAGTCCCAGACCAGGGAGACTTGAGGTTCCTCGGGCGCTACGCGCCCTCGGAAGGACATCACGTGCGTGCTTGGTGTTGAAAGATAGTTGAGGATCGTGCCCCATTCTGGCATCGATCCTCGTGAAAACCTACTTCGTCTACATTCTTTCCAGTCGCTATCGCGCGCTCTACACGGGGGTCACGAACAACTTGCAACGACGCACTTATGAGCATCGTTCCAAAGTCCACAACGGGTTCACCAAACAATACAACATTGCGCGACTCGTCTACTATGAGTCGTTCAGCGAAGTACGGGCGGCAATCGCCCGTGAGAAGCAGATCAAGAGATGGTCGCGATGGAAGAAGCTCGCCTTGATTCGCTCGATGAATCCAGAATGGCGAGATCTGGCGAGGGATTGGTTCTTACCCTGAGCCCGCCGCTACTGCGGCGACTCCACCACCCGAGCCGGTGCCCCCCGGTCGCTCGTCGTGCCGTCACCGAGCTGACCGAACAGGTTCGCTCCCCAGCAATAGATCGATCCGTCGGTGGTGACGCCGCACGTGTGCGCGCCATTGGCGCTGATTGAGACAAAGGTGAGCCCACCTGTTACCAGCGCCGCCGCCGAGCTGCTGCCGCCGATGGTGCCCCGGCCAAGCTGGCCATTGGAGTTCGAGCCCCAGCACCAGGCCTCTCCGGACGCGGTGAGGCCGCACGTGTGGTCAGCGCCGGCGGTCAGCGCGACGACGGCGACACCGAGTGTCGCTCGCGTCGGATAGACCGCATCGCCCGCTACGGCCGACCCCAGCTGGCCGCTCGCATTCGAGCCCCAGCACAGCACTCCGATCGCGTCGAGTGCGCAGGTGTGACTGCCTCCAGCCGTGACCGTCGACGCGGGATAACCATCCCCGCCTGGAAACGCCGGATCACCACCGACAATGGTGAAGTCTTTCGGGAGCCAAGGAGGGCCAGGCTCATTGCCGACGGTCCCGTCGCCCAGCTGCGCGTGGTCGTTGATGCCCTGGCACCGAACCCACCAGATATCGTCGGTCTTGGTGCAGAGATGCGCGCCGCCAGCCGTGACCTCAGTGATTTGCGCGTTGCCCGAGAGGCCCGGCTGCAACACCGGAGCCACGGCGGCTGAATCAGCAAGGGCGATACCCCTGCCATTCTCGTCTGCCGTTCCCCAACACCGCACATCGCGGCTCGCAAAACTCCCCGAGCCGCCGGTGGTAGTCACGATGCAGGTGAACGTGCCGCCCACGACGAGCTGATCCAGATGCAGCTGCGCACCGCCCAGGTTCCCGCCGCTCACGATTTCCACGGGAGACTCGGCCGCCGTGAAACAGTTGGTGCCAAAGCCACCGATGCACGCGCCGTCGCCCAGCGCGCCACGACTGCGCGAACCCCAGCAGAGCAGCGTCTGGAAGTTCTCCCGCCCGCAGCTGTGCTCCGCTCCGGCGCCGATCTCGGTGAACCGGTGCGACGTGGCGATCCGGCGCGGCTCTTGTGTTTGGGGCAGCGTGAGATTGTCGAAACCAACCCCCAGCTGGCCCTGCAGGTTCGAGCCCCAGCAATAGCCCGAGCCGTCCAGCGCCGCGATGGCACACGTATGGACGCCACCGGTGCTCACGGCTCGCCATTTCTCCTTCACTTGAAGATTCGCGCGGTGCTCAGCCACCTCGAATGGCGGCGCCCCGACACTGGCCACGAGCTCGCCCCCGCCCTTGGTCTTGGCCAGCACGATGCCCGTCGAATCGACGGAGAAGGCCGCCTCGTTGGTGGAGCGCCACGTCACCCGCCGCCCGGTCTTGATTTGGCCTCGAGCGTCGAGCACCTGCACGGCGACCGTGGCGCTGTTGCTCAGATTGATCGACGCCGGCCATGACCCCGATGGATTCTCGACGAGCTCCAGCGGGCGGACAACTACGGGCAGCTGAAATTCCGAATGGCCGAGCGAGCTTTGCACCGAGGCGGTCACCTGCGCGCTGCCACTGCTGCGTGCGATGAGCACCGCCTGAGTCGAATCGCCCGGGACCGTGGAGACATTGACGACAGCGGGATCGCTCGAACCCCAGGTCACGGTGGCCCCGTCCAGGAGACCCGGGCCGTGGGTGATGCCGACCGTGACGGTGTCGGTCACCGTGAGCAGCGAATCGGCGCCGCGCGCTCGGACGACGACGTTGGATCGCAACTCGACCGGCTCGAAGCCCGACTGGGCGACTTTGACGATGATGGTGGCGGATCCGGGACGCCGGCTCGTCACGATGGCATTGAGGGGTGTGGCCGCATTGGTCACGGTGACGACCGTGGAGTCCGTAGAACCCCACTCCAGGGTGACGGCAGCGACGACCTGTTGATCAGGATCCGTAGCCGAAATGGCAACGCTGGCGATCTCGGCCACGGCCAGCGTGTCCGGCCAGACCGCCGCCTTGGCGAGGCTCAGGGTCACGGCACCGGTGGGCGCGAGCTCGTTGGTGCACGTGGTGAGGACCGCGCAAAGCAGCAGGGTTGCCGCCGGCCTCACTGCGGCGACTCCGCGACCCGAGTGGGGACCGAGCGGTCGATCAGCGTACCGTCACCGAGCTGTCCGGACGCGTTCGCACCCCAGCAATAGATCGCGCCACCGGGCGTCACGCCGCAGGTGTGCGAGCCCCCGGCACTCAAGGCGACAAAGGTGAGGCCACCGCCCACCGGCGCCGCGACGGAATTCGTTCCCCCGATGCTGCCGTTGCCGAGCTGGCCGTTCGAATTCGACCCCCAGCAATAGGCGGCTCCCGCCGCCGTGAGACCGCAGGTGTGCTCGCCGCCGGCGACGAGCGACACCAGCGTCACCGCGACCGACGCCCGGAGCGGGTATCCATGACCGTTGAACCCGAAGGCCGGCTGTCCCAATTGTCCGCTGGCATTCGACCCCCAACACAGCACACCCAGGGCGTCGAACGCGCACGTGTGACCACCTCCCGCGGCGATCCCTGACAGCGGAATCCCTTCACCAATCGCGTCCCCAGAGGTGTCCGCATAGCCGACCGGCGTCTTGAAGCCATCGGGGTGACTGTAAACCGGATTGTAGGACGAAGACTCCAGCGGCCCGTAGCCCAGCGCTCCTCCGAAATTCATCCCCATGCAGATGACGCGGAAGCTGAGATAGAGAACCGACGGCACGGCGCAGACATGCTCGCCACCGGCCGTGGCTTCGACGAAGTCGTCGGTTTGGCCCGCGAACGGGCCTGGGGCGAGCGGGACGGTCGCCGCGGCCGTCGAGTCGAACGTGACGCCGTCGATGGGATCATTGGCGCTGTGGGTTCCCCAGCAGCGCATGCGCCGGACGCGGCTGATAAAGCCGAACCGCGCACGGGCCAGGATGCAGGTGTAGGTGCCGCCGACGAGCAGCTGCTCGATGCGCAACTGCGCGGTGTCCAGATTGCCGTCCGCGATGACCGTCACCGGAACTTCGGACGCATCGAACCCCCCGCAGCCAATCGACCCACCCCCACAGGGGGCGTCGCCCAGCGCGCCATGTATCCGCGAACCCCAGCAGAGCAGGTTGACCTGCGCTTCTTCCCCACAGGTGTGGGCATTACCGGCCTGGAGCTCGTTGAACCGGTGCGCCGTCGCGACCGTCCGCGGGCGGGATGATTGCGGCAACACGGCTTCCGTGAGTCCGGTGCCGAGCTTGCCGAAATCATTGCTGCCCCAGCAGAAGCCCGTGCCATCGAGCGCCGTGATCGCACAGGTGTGATCCATCCCGGCGCTCACGGTGCGCCACCGTTCGACGATCTGCAGCGGCGCGCGATGCTCGACGACCTGGAACGGCGCCGCTCCGACGCTGGCCACCAACTCGCCACCGCCTCGGGCCTTGCCCAGCACGAAGCCCGTCGAGTCGACCGAGAACGCCGTCTCGTTGGTGGAATGCCACGTCACTTTGACCCCCGGCCTGGGCCGGCCCAACGCGTCCTGCACCAGGACTGCGAACGTGGCCGTGTCCGTGAGGGCTACCAGCGGCGACCACGACGGCGTCTCGACGATCTGAAGCGCGAGCACGACCACCGGCAACTGAAACTCCGTGCGACCCAACTGGTTCTGGATCGTCGCGGTGACCTGCGCGGAGCCGCTGAACCGCCCCGTGATCACGGCCCGGGTGGAATCCGCGGCCAAGGCGGAGACCGCGAGGACCCCGGGATCGCTCGAGCCCCACGTGACGGTGGCGCCGATCAGGAAGCTCGGGTCGATGCGCTGCAGGGACAGGCCGATCGTGTCGACGTCGCCGACCGAGAGCAGCGAATCGGCGCCCCGTGGATCGACCACTACCGGCGCGCGCAGCTCGACCGGTTCGAACCCGTTCTGCGCGACTGTCACCACGATCGTGGCCGCGCCGGGGCGCCGGCTGGTCACGATGGCGTGCAGGTCGCTCGCCGCGCTCGTGACGGTCACCACCGAGGAGTCAGTGGAAGCCCACTCCAGGGTGACGGCGGTAACGATCTGTTGATCGGGGTCCGTGGCAGAAACAGCAACGGTGGCGATCTCCGCCACCGCCAGTGTGTCCGGCCAGGCCGCGGCCTTGGCGAGGCTCAGAGTTACGGCGCCGGTGGGCGCGAGCTCGTTCGTGCAGGTGGTCAGGAGCGCGCCGAGAATCAGAGCCCCTGCGGACCTTAGGAAGTGCGATCGGCTAGTCATGAACGGAGAGTGCCTCAGCTCCAGGAAAACCCTGAACAACGTCCGGTGCGATTGTTCGCGGCCTGAAGGCTGCGTTCGACGCGTCGCCGCAGGCGCCGAGCGGCGGCTTCCAGCCGCCGTACGAGAGGCGTCACTGGGAGATGCTTGCTAGAACGCATACTTGAGACCAGCCCCGAAGAAGACAGCGGGAACGGACGGCAGCTGCGCATCGGTGCGGAAACTCCAGTGTCCGACGATCCCTGAGATCGCGACATGGGGCACGACCAGCAGTTCCATATCCGCCCCAACGCCGAACCCGATCACATCGTTGGTCAGCGTCCGCCAGATGGGGACTTCGACCGTGCCGGACCCGCTTTGGACGAAATAGCTCCCGGACTGAAACCGTCCCTCCACACGACCCACCCCCACTTCGCCGAACGGCGCGATGCCAAAGCGACCGGAGCGAAGCGAGACACTGGAGCCCAGCATGCCGCCCATGACCTTGAGATTCCACGGCGCGAGACGGATTGCGGACACATGCAGCCCGATCCGCTCCTGGCCACGCAACAGCAGCGCGAACCGTCCACTGGGCCAGCGGCCGGGTTGGCGGAAGCCGCCAGAGTTTGGCGCCAGGC
This sequence comes from Gemmatimonadales bacterium, assembly GCA_035249405.1. Lineage (GTDB taxonomy): Bacteria > Gemmatimonadota > Gemmatimonadetes > Gemmatimonadales > GWC2-71-9 > DASTHG01. The sequence continues at coordinate 3,564 of DATFGN010000037.1, read as the reverse complement.
CAACGAGACTGAAGCGCGTGCGGTACCCGGCGCGCGGGATGCTGGTAGGGCGGAGCTGCATCGGTATGCCCCACCTCCTCAGACGATCGGCGACTTCGCTCATGCCGAGGGCCACGCCGTCCTGACTGTTCTTTTCGGTGACGATGCCCACGACTTCCCACTGCGCGTTGAACAGCGCGCCCCCCGAGCTGCCCGGGCTCACGAAGAACGACTCGAAGCGCACGCGACGCGCGCTGGCGCTGATCACGCGGTCGCCGCTGATCGGCGGTTCCCAGCAGACGCGTTCGGGGCAGCCGACCGGCACGACGAGCGCACCGATCTCGAGCGCGCCGGGATCGCCGCGCCGGTCGAAGGCGAACTGCGTGGCGGCGCCGGCTCGCGGCACACTCAACACCGCCAAATCGAGCTCGCGGTCCGTCTGATCGACGCGCGCTTCGACTGTGTCGTTGCGAGCGAACTGGAAGACGACCCTGACTTTGGCCCCCTGCTGGGCGGTCCGGACCACGTGGGCCGCGGTAGCGATGACGATGCGATCGGACGCCGCGACCACGATCCCGGCCCCGACCTCTTCTTCATCGCCACCGGTGGCCAGCACTTGCACCACCAGGTTTTTCGCTTCCACCGGCATGCGCGATGGGCGTTGCGCGACGAGGGGACCTGCGGTGATGGCGAGGATCGTTGCACCAACAACGGCTCTCATCGCTGTGTGCCTTTCTTCCAATAGAGTCCGACCAGCACGAGCAGCGCCAACCAGGCGAGCCCGGTACCGGACGAGGCGAGAGGGTGTTTCGACCAGAAGACCTGAAGAACGGTCGGGACTTTGCCGAGCGACGCAGGAAGAGAATCGACGGTGCCCTCGAGGGTGAGGGCCACGGACTGGGAATCGACCGTGACGTCACGAACCGAGCCTTTGAAGCCGGGAAGGCGCAGCTCCTCCCCTTTCTTTAGTATCTGAGGAGTCCCGCCGGCGAGGGCGAAGCTGCCGCTGTCGATGGTCGAGACGCGCTGATCCGCGACTTGTTCCTCGTCGCGATAGCGATTGATGTCCTCGAAGCTCACGCCGACGATGTCGAGCGACACCAGGGGATGCGCAGCCGACGTTGCCACGAAGCCGAGCTCGAAATCGAGCGGTCCGCGAGGCGCGGCGAGCTGGATCTGGGCGATCGAGAACGGAATCGTGTCGGTGGATTGGTCCTGCACGCTGACGGCGATGCTGCCGCTCACCGAAACCGGGATGGACGGCAGCGAGTCGCCGATGGTCAGTTGTACCACACCGGGCGCCCCGGTGGGCTTCAGCGCGATCAGGCTGCGGGCGGGGAGCTGAATCGGGTCGATGCTGATGCCGCCGCTTTCCGGTCGAATCGCCTTCAGGTACAGCGTCGGCGTGGCAACCGTGCGCGCCGGGGTCTTGTCGTGAGCGGGAAGCGAGACTTCGTCGAGCCCCGAGATCCCAAGCGTTGCGAGACTCAGTGCCCGATCCCACGGCGCTGTGGCTGTCCCCAATCGGAGCCACACGCCTTGCGCACGCAGCTCGGCACGAACCGGCGCGCTGGCGACGGGCGCCGAGCCTTTCCACAACACCACCGCGGCCACTGCCAGGAGAAAGACACCGAGCATAGCGGCCACGACTGTCCGCATTCCCGGCATGGACACCCGCCGGGGCAGCGCGGCGTCGCCCCGCCCTTCGAGTGCGGCGATGAATTCTTCGACGCGCTGAAACCGCTCGGCGGGTTTCTTCGCCATGGCGCGACGCAGCGCGTCCGAGACCTTCGCCGGGACTTCCGGTCGCAGGCTGCGGACCTCGGGAACCGGTGTCGTCAAATGTTGATTCAGCACCGCGAAGATCGAATCGCCGTTGAACGGGACCTGTCCCGTGAACATCTGATAGGCGAGGATGCCGAGGGAGTAGATGTCGGAGCGCGAATCGATGGACGGATCCGCGGTGGCCTGCTCCGGGCTCATGTAGAGCGGCGTCCCCATCACCATGCCGGTAGCGGTGAGGCCCACACCGCCGGGTGTCTGCCCGGATTTGGCGATACCGAAATCCATGAGCAGCGGGTGCCGATTCGGCCCCTCGAGCATGATGTTGTCGGGTTTGATATCGCGATGGACGAGCCCGACTTCGTGCGCGGCCGCAAGCGCGCCGCCGACGGCCCGGAGGATGGCGGCCACCTCGTCCAGGGGGAGACGGCCGCTGTGCTCGCGGAGGTATTCGGTGAGTGTTTTCCCGGCGACGAACGGCATGACGAGGAAAATCAGCTCGTCCTGCTCGCCGATCGAATAGACCGGAACGATGTTGGCGTGGCGCAGGGCCGCGAGGGCCTGGGCTTCGCGCTCGAACCGCTCCACGAACCCTTCGCTCGACACCAGCTCACGGCGCAGCAGCTTGACGGCGACATCGCGGCGCAAGCGTACGTCGCGGGCGCGGTACACCACGCCGAATCCTCCCTCGCCGAGCTTGGGCCCGAGCTCGAAACCCGCTCCGAGCGCGGCCTGTAACCGGTCGCGGAGCGCGTCCTTCGCGGCCGTCACCGTGGGTTTCGACTCGACGATGAGCGACGTGGGCAGGTCGGCGCCGCAATGCGGGCAATGGACCGAGTCCGCCGGGATGTCGCGCTTACATGACGGACAAGCCCGACTTACTTCGGGCATGGTGTCGTCGTTGGGATCAGCAGCAGATACTCGCGGGCGAAGTTCCCGCGGGGGCTCAAGGTGGCGGAGACTTTCAGTGAGTACAGTCCCGGAGCGGCAAGGTCGGCACGCTTCAGGGAGATGAGGATCGGGCTGCCGGCGGGATAGAAGCCGCGGCCCAGCGCCTCGTCCTTCTTTATTACGCGGGTCTCGACACCGGTCGTGTCGATCTGGGACAGGCTCACCAGCACTTCGGTGAGCCGGGTTTCCGTCGACAACGCCACTTGCAGCGGACCGCAGGCGGTGGGTGCGGTCTTTTGGGTGACCGCGAGCGGGACATAGGCGATACGGCGCCGTCCGCCGAGCGTGATTCGGGTCCAGCCGAGCACGCCCAGGTCGCTGCGGGCGAGTCGTTCCGAGCTCAGGATGCGGTTGGGCCAGCGGTACAGCGAGTCGCGGGGCGCGGCGCGCGTATCCATGCGGTAGTAACGACCGGCCTTGATCGTCTCGGCGCGGAGCTGGATCCCAGAGTCTTCTCGAGCAGCCCAGCGGATGATGAGGGGATCGTCGGCGGTGAGGTCGTACTTCTCGAAGGTTTCGGTAAAGGAGGAGAGGAACAGCGTGGTGCCGGCGACCTGGCGGGCGTACACGCCTTCACATCGATCCCCGCGTGGTTGATAGCCGTTCACGGGGGCCGCGAGCTGCAGGAGATTGGAATCACAGGGGGGCCTGGCGGCCGGTGCCTGCGCTAGAACCCGTGACGCAGTGAGTACCAGCCAGCTCCCGATGACGGAAGTTCGCCGAAAAGACATTGCCCGCTCCTTCATTGTCTTGCTTGGCTATGCAGATGGCAGGACCATTTTGTCCCATAAAGAAGAGATTAGCTAGTGTCGCCTCTTGATGCATGAACACCACAACGAGCCCGTGGACTCG
>DATFGN010000036.1:0-8063 GCA_035249405.1 Gemmatimonadales bacterium | reverse complement strand
ACGTTGCTTCCCGGATTCAGCGGATCGGTGACGGTGGCGATTACCGGCGGCACGGGCACGAACGGAGCGACCCTGTCGGGGACGACCACCAAGAGCGCCGTGAACGGAGTCGTCTCGTTCACGGACCTGGCGATCAACAAGAAGGGTGTGAACTATCGGCTGTCGGTGACGGCGGCCGGGCTCGCGGGCACGACGACCAACAACTTCACCATCAATGCCGGCACGCCGGCGAAGGTGGCCTTCCTTCAGGATCCCTCGAGCGCGACGGCGGGAGCGACGATTGCGCCGGCCGTGACCGTGGACATCGAAGACGCACTCGGCAACCGGGTCACGGGCGTAGCCGCAAACGTCACGCTGTCGTTCTCGGTCAACGCGGGTGGCGGGACGTTGTCGGGAAGCGCAGTGAACCAACCGGTGAACACGGGGACTGGGATCGCGACGTTCAGCGATCTGAGTATCGATGCATCGGGGACCGGCTACCGGTTGTTGGCCGCATCCACCGGGCTGACGTCTGCCGTCAGCCAGGCGTTCACCATCGGGGCGGGCACCGCGGATCATCTCGTCTTCACCGTGTCGCCCAGCAACGCGGTCGCCGGTGTCGCCATCGCGCCGTCGGTGAAGGTGACGGCCCTCGACGCCCTGGGCAACGTGGACCAGACCTACATCGGCAGCGTGACCGTGGCGATCACGGCGGGCACCGGTACGGCGGGCGCGATCTTGTCCGGCACGGCGACGCAGGCGGCGGTCGGCGGTGTGGCGACATTTGCCGGGCTGAACGTCGACAAGGCCGGGGCGGGATATACGTTGTCCGCCACGGCCACGGGGCTCACGGGCACCACGAGCGGGACCTTTACCATCTCGCCGGCCGGGGCCGATCATCTGATCTTCTCGGTGCAGCCGTCCAACACGGCGACGAACGCCACCATCACGCCGTCCGTGGTGGTGACCGCGGTCGACCAGTTCGGCAACACTGCCACGGGCTACGCCGGCACCATTACCGTGGCGATGGGGACGAACGCGGGCGGCCCCGGCTCCGTGCTGTCGGGAACGAAGGTCCGTGGAGCGACGCTCGGAGTCGCCACGTTCAATGACCTGAGCATCAACAACGTGGGGACCGGCTACACGCTGACGGCGGTGGGAGCCTCTCCAGCCCTGCCGCTGATCGGCAGCACGGCGTTCAACATCTTCTGATCGCAGGGGTGGTAGCGCTCGAAGCAGCCTGGCCCAGTCGGCCAGGCTGCTTCGTTTTTCGACCCTATCTCCCGCCGCTGGAGCCGTTTGGCGCGTTTCCGGCTACCGGTGCCGCAAAAACGACCTATCCCCCCGCTGCCCCGGAGCCGATAGTGGAAGGGACAGAAGCGACCTCCCCCGAGGTGGCATGGGCACACCGCTGCGCGCGCTGATCGCAGAAGACTCCGAAAACGACACGCTCCTCCTCGTGCGCGAGCTGACGCGCGCCGGGTACGACCTGAGCTACGAGCGCGTGCAGAGCGCGGCCGCCATGCGGGACGCCCTCGACCAGCGCACGTGGGACGTCGTCATCGGCGACTATAGCATGCCCCAGTTCAGCGGCACCGCGGCATTGCTCCTGCTCCGGGAGCGCGATCCCGACGTTCCTTTCATCTTCGTCTCCGGTACGATTGGAGAAGACGTCGCCGTCGAGGCGATGCGCGCCGGCGCGCAGGACTACCTGAACAAGAGCAACCTGCGCCGGCTCGTGCCCGCGATCGAGCGCGAGCTGCGGGAAGTCGAGAACCGCCGCGAGCGCCGTCGCGCCAACGCCGAGCTCCTAGAGCGGGCACGGCTGGGCGAGCTGAACACCGAAGTGGGCGTGGCGCTGACGCGGGGCGGACGGTTGAGCGAGACGTTGCAACGCTGTGCCGACGCCCTGGTGCGGCACCTGGACGTCGCGTTCGCCAGCCTGTGGACGGTGGACGACGCGGGCGTGGCGTTGGACCTCGTCGCGCGAGCGGGTGGGACGCCCGCAAAGAGCAGCCCGGAAACGGGTGACGCCGAGCGCAGGCTGCCCCTGGGTCTGGGGGAGATCGGGACCATCGCCCAGGACGCTCGTCCCTATGCGACCAACGAAATTGCGGGCGACCTGCGGATCAACAACCAGGCGTGGGCGGCCCGGGAAGGGCTGGTGGCGTTCGCCGGGTACCCGCTGATCGTGCAGGACCGCGTCGTAGGGGTAATGGCCATGTACTCGCGCCAGCCCCTCTCATCCTTCGTCATCAAGTCGCTGCTCCCCGTCGCCGACGGCCTGGCGGTCGGGATCGAGCGGCGCCGGGCCGAGGAAGAGCTGCGGCGCTCGGAGCACCGGTTCGAGACGGTGTTCCGGTCGAGCCCGGTCGGCATCACGATCAGCTCGCTCGCCGAAGGGCGCTACCTGGACGTGAACGCGGCGTTTCTGCGCATGGTGGGCCGCACGCGCGAGGAGGTCATCGGGCGGACGGCGTTCGATATCGCGTTTTGGCGGGACCCGGCCGACCGCGAGCGCGTCGTGCGGCAGCTCGAGAGCGGCACCCAGCAGGAAATGGAGATCGCGGTCCAGGCCAAGGACGGCACCGTGCGGCACGCGCTGGTCGCGCTGGAGCGCATCGACATCGGCGGGACTCCATGTCTCGTGGCGTTGCTGCACGACGTGAGCGGCGCCAAAGTGCTCGAACAGCAGCTGCACCAGGCGCAGAAGATGGAAGCCGTGGGACGGCTGGCGGGCGGGGTGGCACACGATTTCAACAACCTGCTCACCGTGATCACGAGCTATACCCAGCTGCTGCTCGATGAGCTGGAGCCGACCGATCGCAAACGCGAGGACCTGGAACAGATCAGCAAGGCCGCCGACGGCGCGGCGAGTTTGACCCGCCAGCTGCTGTCCTTCAGCCGGCAGCAGGTGATTCAACCGAAGGTGGTGGACGTCAATGACGTCGTGGCTAGAGCCGAGAAACTGCTGGGGCGGTTGATCGGTGAAGACATCGCGCTGGTCGCGACCCTGGCGCCCGACCTGGGGATGGTGAAGTGCGACCCGGGGCAGCTGGAGCAGATCATCATGAACCTGGCGGTGAACGCCCGTGATGCGATGCCGCATGGGGGCAAACTCACCATCGAAACGACCAACGCCGATGTCGACGAGACCTTCATCCGCGGGCATCCGCTGGCGCACGCGGGGCGCTACGTCATGCTCGCCGTCACCGACACCGGCATCGGGATGGATGCCTCAACCCAGGCGCACATTTTCGAGCCGTTTTTCACGACCAAGGAACAGGGCAAAGGCACCGGTCTGGGCCTCGCCACCGTGTACGGGATCGTCAAGCAGGCCGGCGGGTTCATCTGGGTATACAGCGAGCCGAACCAGGGCACCTGCTTCAAGATCTATCTGCCCCGGGTGGACGCCTCCCGCAGCGACCGCGATGCGGACCGCGGCCTGGCCGAGATGCCGCGTGGCACGGAAACCATCCTGATCGTCGAGGACGAGGCGAGCGTGCGAGTCGTGGTCCGCCAGGTGCTGGAACGGCTCGGCTACACGGTGCTGGACGCGAGCGACGGCGGCTTGGCGCTCGAGCTCGCCGCCCGTCATCATGGCAAGATCCATCTCCTCATGACCGACGTGGTCATGCCGGTGCTGGGCGGACGGCAGCTGACCGAACAGCTGACCAAGCTGCGGCCGGAGACGAGGGTCCTCTATACGTCCGGGTATACGGATGACGCCGTGGTCCGCCATGGCGTGCTCGAAGCCGGCATTCCGTTCCTGCAGAAGCCGTTCACGCCCGACGGATTGGCCCGCGCCGTCCGGGACGTGCTGGACCGCGCCTAGTCCGGGTCGCCTCGCTCCGCGAACACGGCGCGCGCGCGCCGTAACAACGTCAGCACGGCGTTCCGTTCCGCAGAGCTGTTCCACCCCTGCCGCGCTTCGGTGGCCTGCTCGACGCGATTGATCCACTGCACGAAGAACTGCGCGTCCTCCTGTGATCGCACCGGCCGGCCGTCGAGGGTAAGGTAGATCGGGCTGGTCGAAGCGAAGGGGTACAGATCGAGAATGGGCTCCCGCGGTCCGTCGCCGTAGGCCCGCAGCACCAGCCAGCTACTGCGCTCGATCGAGAGCGTAAACGACGTGTCCATCGTGGTGCCGTCGCCGGCGAGCGGAATCGAGGCGACCACCTGTCCGTTCCCGACGATCTCCAGGTGATCCACCGGCACGTTCGACGTCAGCACGACTCGAACCGGCACGCGTCCGGGGCCTGTGAGCGCCAGCTCGTCTCCGGGTTCGTGACCGAGCACGGTAAAGGTCAAGAGCGGCCCGTTGGTGACGAAGGTCCGGCCGGCCTTGAGCCCGGCCAGAAACCGGGCGTGATCGAGTCCCGGCCCGCTGTGGACATACACGCGTTCGAGTCCCACAGGCCCGCGCAGCATGGCGAAGTTGGGAAACGCGTCGGTGCCCGCGCCCGCCGGAACGCGAAACCCGCAGTTCAGCAGCCGGTACCAGACTTCCGACGTGTACAGATGGTTCGAGAACCCCATCACCTCGAAGTAGTCGACCTTCCCCAGCGCCACATCGACCGGCAGCTCCGACGAGAGCCCCGCGGTTGTATCGAAGGGGTCGGGCCGGCTGTCGAAAGGATGGACATAGCCGAACAGCGCTCCCTGCGCGTGGGCCAAGTCGGCGATGACGGCATTCGGCGGGTACACACTCGCCACGGCCGTATTGGGATCGCCGGCGTAGTCCGGCAGCAGCAGGTGGTCACGCAGGTCGAGAATCCCCGTGTGATCCCAGAAACCGGTGTGAAACTCCTGGCCATGAAACAGCTGGTAGTCACGAGTGGAGACGGCATCCCGGCCGGTCTGGAAATACGCGATGTCCGGGATGCGCTGCTCTTTGTTGACGATGAGGTTCTCCACGACGTGCAGATCTTCGGCGCGCGCCTGGAGCATGAGCCGGGCCGGGGTGTTGCGATAGGCCCCGCCGTAGTTCATGTGCACGTGCAAGTCACCGCTCCAGTAGCCCAGCAGCGGCAGGTTCGCGAGCCGCACCAGCGGCACGCGGACGCTGTCACTCGCGCCCGCGGCGAGGGTCACTTCCCGAATGACCGGGCGGAATTCCGGACCGCGCGTGACCTCGATGCGAATCGCGCCGGCTGGCACCACGAGCCGTGCCGATCCGTCCACGTGAAAATACTGGTAGGTGGCAGAGCGGACCCTTCGATCGAACGCGAGGTCGGCGTGACGCCAGGCATCGTCCGGGGCGTAGCTGCGTCCGTCCGGTCCCGTGACGGTCACCCGCGCCGCGAGCGGAGCGCCGCTCGCCCGATCGACCACTGACAGACGCAGACGGGCGACCGGGTTCCGATAGCGCCGCACCCGGGCCTCGATTCGGGTGCGACGCCCACCGGGCAGCTCGAGCACGATGAGCGCGGTATTGCCGCCTTCGTTCGAGACGAAGGCGATGCGACTGCCGTCGGGCGACCAGCGCGGAGCGGTCGCGTCGAAATCGCCGTAGGTGAGCTGGACCGGATCGCCCCCGGCGGGCGGGAGCAGCCACAGCTGATTCCATTGACGGCCCAGGTAGGAGCTGTAGACGAGCCGCTTTCCGTCGGGCGACCAGTCCGGGCGCGCCTTCCAGGTCGTCTCCTCGTAATAGATCTCGCGCATGCCGGCGCCGGAATCGACCGGCACCCGCCAGAAACCGCCGGTGCCGTGGAATCGGCCGCGATTGGAAACGACCATCAACTCCCTGCCGTCGGGCGACCAGGTCGGCGAGAGATAGTGGTCCCATCGACTGTAGTAGCGGCGTGGCCCGCCATCCCGGTCGACCGTGAGCCGCATGGCCGGTCCCCCGGTGTCCGCGACGAGAAAGACGTGCCAGCGACCGGAGTCGGCGCTCGAGACGTAGGCGATGCGGCCGCCATCGGGCGACCAGCGGGGCTCCAGGTTCACCGCGCCATTCCTGGTCAGCGGCGTCACCGCGAGGCTCGTGAGGTCCAGCATCTGCAGCTCGATCGTGTCCCCTGCCCAGCGGGAAAAGACCACCCGCGAGCCATCGGGCGACCAGTCGGGCTGGAAATCGTAGCCTGGGCCGTCGGTGAGCTGCACCGCCTCCGAATCACCTACGGCCTGGCGCCACAAGGTGCCCTGCATCGAGTAGACGAGCTCGCGCCCATCGGGAGACCAGGCCACCGACGACGGACCACTGGTCACCTGCGGCACGTACATCTCAAGCCAGTAGTAGGTGTGGGGGAGCCGGACCAGGTGCAGCGCAGTGTCGCGCTGGGCTGCGAGCGGAGCGGCAGCAAACATCGCCACCGTTATCCCCAGCGCGGCAAGGGATCCCGACCTTCGAGACTCCAAGCTCACTTCACCAGCCGGTTGTATTTCTGTAGCGCGGCGCGCAGCCGGTCGTGCGGCAGCGCCGTCACCCGCACATCGTTGGCCCCGGTCATCGTTTCGGCCGCGACGAGCGCGTTGACGATCGATTCTTCCGTGGCCTGGGCCGTTGCCTCGAAGATCGGGTTGATCTGCTCGTTGGGGATGTAGCCGGCACTCGGATGACCACTCGTGGCGGCCGCGCCCGAGTTGGCGGTGGAGAACGCCATGAAAATATCCCCCGAGCTGTCCCCCCCGATGCCGCCCATGCGCGCGATGCCCAGCGTGACCCGCTTGGCTACGCGTTTCAGCTGGTGCGGCAGCAGCGGAGCGTCGGTCGCGACGACGACAATGATGGAGCCCAATTCCGCATCGGTGCTGCCCCGTCCGGATCCCCCTCCCGGGGCCCGGGTCCCGGTATCCGAACAGCGCGGGAACCGCTCGGCGGTGGGAAGTGGACCTGCCGTCGCATAGCACGGCGTGAGATCGGCGATCTCAGTCCCCACCGGGACTCCGGCCACGCGCAGCTGGGCCCGACGCCCGTAGTTGCACTGGACCAGCACGCCGAGCGTGTAGGTCTGGCCTTCGATCGTGAACCGCCGCGAGGCGGTGCCGATCCCGCCCTTGAACCCGTGACAAATCATGCCCGTGCCGCCCCCCACGTTGCCTTCGACCACAGACCCACCCCGCGCGCTGTCCAGCGCGGCGAAAACGTGATCGCGCCTTACGTGGAAGCCGTTGATGTCGTTCAGGGTACCGTCCCAGGTTTCGGCCACGACGGGAAGCGACCAGTCGTAGTCACTCAAGTCACGGTCGCGCCGCACCAGCCATTCGATGACCGCGTCGCGGACGATGCCCACGGAGTGCGTGTTGGTGATCATCACCGGGCCGCGCAGGAAGCCGGACTCCTCGACCCAGGTGGTGCCCGTCATTTCCCCGTTGCCGTTCAGCGTGAACCATCCCGCCATCACCGGGTCGCCCGTGGCTCGGCCGCGCGGCAGGATCGCCGTGACCCCGGTCCGCACCGGTCCCTGCCCCACGACCAGACGGCCGGTGCCGGAAATCAGCGTCGCCTGACCCACCAGCACGCCCGGCACATCGGTGATGGCATTGAGCGGACCGGGGGCGCCGTCAAACGGCACGCCCAGATCGCGCGCGCGCGGCTTGCCGGGCTGCTGCACGGTCAGGGCGAGCGCCGCAAGCACGAGCAGGATCATGCCGTCATCCTTTGAGGAAGAGTTGCTTCGGGTCCAGGACCTCCCGGAGCACCGCGAGCTCACGCGGGCCCGGTGGGGGGACCTCGAGCAGGGTGGTGCGCACGCGCAGCGGCCAGCCCACCCCAGCCTTCACCTGCTCGGTCTGGACCCCAGGATACAGTGCCACCAGCACGAGCTCACCCGTGCCGTCGGCTTCCAACACCGCCTGGTCCGTGATCACCTTCACCGGGCCCGAGCCGGGCAGGCCCAGCTCGCGCCGCGGACGACCGCGGCAACGGTGGCCGGGGCTGGTGAGAAAGTCCACCTGCTCGGGAAACGCACGCGGATCGAGCTTGGCCATGACGATCGTCCGCTGCGCGTGGGCGGCGATCTCGGACGCCCCCCCCGATCCCGGCAGGCGCACCTTGGGGTGCGCATAGTCCCCGATCACCGTCGTATTGATGTTGCCCCAACGGTCCACCTGCGCGCCACCCAGAAACCCGACCTCGA
>DATFGN010000035.1:0-9407 GCA_035249405.1 Gemmatimonadales bacterium | reverse complement strand
GGAAGAACGATCTCTATGACGCGGTGATGACGGCGGTGGTGAACAAGCGGGCCGGCGGCATGGGCCTCATCTCAGGCCGCAAGACGTTCCAGAAGCCGCTGAAGGATGGGGTCGCGCTCTTCAACGCCATCCAGGACGTCTATCTCTGCAAAGAGGTGGACGTCGCTTAGGGTGCAAACCGGTAGCACCAGGCTTCGCCCTCGAGCGCGGTTTCACCCGTCTGACGGGTGACCCGCACCCGCAGTTGGCACACCGGTTTCGTCGCATGCACACTCAAGACTTCCGCCTCAGCAGTGATCGTGTCGCCGATGTAGACGGGCGCCGTGAACTTCCAGTTCTGACTCAGGAAGACGGTACCCGGACCGGGAAGATCGGTGGCGACGAGGGCATGCAAGAGACCGGTGGTCAGTCCTCCCTGTACGATCAGGCCATCCAGTTTGCCAGTTCCCTTCGCGAAGGATTCATCGAAATGCAAGGGATTGCGATCTCCAGTGAGATCGGCGTACAGGGCCACATGACGGGTAGTGATGGTCAAGCTACGAGTTGCATTTTGTCCCACCGAAAGGTCCATGAAACCTCCGAAAGCACAGACGGGCAGACAGTGGCGAAGGTGCCAAGGCGCTTAGCGGTCGGTGAGCAATCAGCTTCTCAGAAAAGACTCTAAGAGGCTGGAAACTGAGAACCGCTACGCGCCTTAGCCGCTCAGCCACTGTCTGCCCGTCTGAGAACTAGGGTAAGGACTAGGGTGTTGTCGTCAGCAATCTGACCCAGACGTTCCGGTACCTGACCGGATGGCCGTGATCCTGCAGTCCTATCGGCAGCTCGTCTGCGTGGGCGGAGTATGGCGGTCTTCGCTGGTGCGCCGTCGGTCCCGACAGCTCCACATTGTCTTGCACCAGAATCCCATTGTGCAGCACCGTCAGCCGCGCCGGGCTGAGCAGCTTTCCTTGGGCATCGAACCGTGGCCGGTGAAACACGATGTCGTAGGTCTGCCAGACACCCGGAGGTCGGCTGGCGTTGACGAGCGGCGGGTACTGGCCGTACACCGCGGAGGCTTGGCCGTCGGGGTACGTCTGATTCTGATAGGAGTCCAGGACCTGCACCTCGTAGCGGCCCATCAGGAAGACCCCGCTGTTGCCGCGCTCCTGTCCTTCGCCCTGTGCCGGCAGCGGGGCCATCCACTCGATGTGCAGCTGACAATCTCCGAAGCCCTGCTTGCTGCGGATGCCCCCCGTCCCGGCCACGACCTCCATGTAGCCGCTGTCAACCTTCCATCGTGCCGGTCCGGAATCGGCTTGCCACTGCGACAGGTCGGTGCCGTCGAACAGGACGATGGCATCGGCCGGCGGCGCGTCGGGACGTGCGGTGGGGGCGGGGGCCACGACGGGCGGTTGCGGGCGATCCATCGCATGAATGGGCCAGCGCGAAGACACTTGCGCACCGGCGCGCGAAATCGCGACGGCGGAACCGAAGCCGAGCAGCTGGGCGATGCGTTTCATTCCAGGTCTCCTCATTTGCGCAGCAGCTTGAAAGCGTGTGACCAGCTATTGGCGCGAAATCCGTACACGATCCAGACCATGGCGAGCGGTTCCAGGTAACGCGCCATCTCGATGCCGCCCAGGTCGGTCGCCGGGTATCCGAACGCCACGCAGATGTCCTGCACGGTTTGTTTCGCCGCTTGGTCATTGCCGCAGATGAACATGTCGGGTGGTCCTCCCGGAAACTGCGGGTGGACCATGTACGCGTTGCCGACGGAATTGAACGCCTTCACGACACGCGACTGCGGCAGCCAGCGCTGGATCTGTTCCCCGGCCGAGTCGGTATGCCCGATCGCGAGCCGTGGCGGAACACCCTGGCTGAAATCGAGCGGATTGGTGACATCGATGACCACCTTGCCCGCGCAGCGGGCCGGGTCGGCGGCCCGGATGACGGCCTCGGTGGCTTCCCATTTGGTCGCCAGCACGATGAGGTCGCCGAAGGCGGCGGCTTCGGCGGTGGTGCCGGTGGACGCCCGCGCCCTGGCCTTGGCGAGCCACTCCTGCAACTTGCCGGGATCGCGGGTTCCGATTTTCACTTCGTGCCCGGATTCGATCAAGCCGAGGCCCAACGCCTGACCGACGGCGCCCGATCCCAAGATGCCGACCTTCACGGCGACTCCTGGCTCATCCCTGCGTCGTTGCCGGCTTCTGCTTCTTGTGCCGTTTCTTTTTCGGTCGCGACCGGCCGTAGCTACCGCGAAAGATCTTGCCGCGCCGGGTCCGCTTGTCGCCTTTGCCCATGCCGATGCTCCATGTGAGAGGGGATGAGGTGCTGCGAGGTGAGTCGAATCTACACCGGCCGGGTGCCGGCATCGCGGGTGGCCGCCGGCGCGCCGCGCACGAACGCGATGTAGTCCGTGGGCATCGGCACGCTGCCCCCGCGCCGCAGCGCCCATGCGATCTGGCCGCGGTGATAGGTCCCATGCAGGCTGATCTGCAACAGGATGTCTTCGACGCTCGAGGTGAATTGCTGGCCGGCGCTGTTGGTGTAGGTGATGCCCCGGGCCAGGTCGGCACCGCTGAGCGCGCCGACATAGGCGGTCAGCTCGCGCTGGTTCGCCTGCACCAGCCCTGCGCACGCCTCCAAGCTGAGCGTCGGCCACACCGGATGACGCGGCATGTCCCCCTTGAGCCGGGCGAGCCACACGTGCTCGGCGGCGAGCACGTGGGCAAACAGCTCGAGGCAGGAGGGATCGGGTGCCGTGGCGCTGCGCAGGGCCGCCAGGACTCGATCGTCGGCCCACGCCAGGTGGGCGACGAGCTTGGACAGGTGCTGCACGTCCGTCACCTCGTCAGCGAGAGAGGTGGGCGACCGCGGTCGAATCACCAAGCATCAACCACTCGACGATCGACAACGGCAGGCTCCCGAACGAGAGCAGCGTATCGTGGAATGCCCCCAGCCGAAAGTCGTCGGGGTGGCGGTCACGGTACTTCCCCAGGAGCCGCATGATCTGCCATTTGCCGACCATGTAGGTGATTTTCTGCGACGGGCTCGAGGCCGCGCCGGCGGCCTCTCCTGCGGCGGCCTCGCGATCCAGCCCGCCGGCCTCCATGAAATACTGCACCGCCTGATCGAACGTCCAGCGTCCGGTTTGGAGATTCACATCGACGCCGATCCGGGCCGCCCGGTAGCGGGACAGGCGCAGCACCTGGCCCTGGGACGCCGATTGCTCGGGATAGAAGCCGGTGCGCATCAACATCTCTTCGGTATACAGGGCCCAGCCTTCGATGAACACGCCGTCGGAGTGCTGCCGCCGGATCTCGTCGGGCAGGTGGTTGGCGATCGACAGCTGCAGAAAGTGGCCGGGAATCCCCTCGTGTCCCAGGATGGGCCGCGGATCCTCGATGGCGGCGCGGATGTAGAAGTTGCCGCTCGTGGGATTGTACGTGGGAATGAAATAGAAGCCGCTCGAGTCGGCATCGTACACGCCGGGCGGATTCATGAAGCCGCCGGGCGACGTCGGCTTGAATGCGTCCGGCAGCTGCCGGATCAGGAACGGGCCGATGTAGGACGGGATGGTCACCAGGCGATTCGCGGTGAGATACTGCACCATCTCGCTCTGGCGCGCCTGATAGGCGGCGAGGAACTCATCCTGATCCCTGGGGACGTGGGCCGCCCGGGCCGGATCCGGGGAGGCCAGGGCCGGGTCCTTCAGCATTCCTTCCAGAGCGCGGAATCGGGCCAGCTCCGCCTCACCGAGCATCGCCACCTGACTCGCATCGAGCGGCAGCAGGTAGACGTGACGCAGCAGATAGTTGTAGTTCGCTTCGCCCATCGGGCGCCACGCGACCATGTTCCCGAGGTGGCGCTCGAGCCAATCGGCGAAGCCGTGCAGCGCCGCCACCGCCGAGTCCCGCGCGCGCACGAACTCGGCCCGCTCCGCGTCGCTGAGCGAATCGGTGAGGGTCATGAGACTCTGGGTGAACAGGTCGTCGCCCGAACGGGCCGCGTCGATCGCCAGCTGCGCGTACAAGCGCACCGGACGCGACAGGTTCATCCGGCCCTGGGCCAGCAGGAGAGGCATGGCGCGCAGCCGCGCCAGCGCGGCCCGGGCTCGGGTCCGATGGGGCGCGTAGTCCTTCTTGAGGAGCGAAAACACCGCGTTGCCGCACTCGCCCACATAGATCTGGGGATTGGTCTCCTCGTTCTGCATCACCCGGTCGAAGAACGTCACGCCTTCCAGCTGAGCGCGGAACAACAGCCAATCCACGCGGTCATCCTGGGACCAGGTACCGGTCCGCATCGCGTTCACCTGCGCCAGCACTGCGACCGCATGGCGGCGCCGCGCCAGGACCGCCGGCATGCGGTAGTCGGTGAGCCGGTCGTCCCAGGTGTGCAGGCCCTGGTCACTCGAGCTCACGGGGGAGTTGGAATCGCGCCAGGCGTAGTAGCGCCGGGCAAGATCTTGAAGGGTCGCGGGCGTCGCCGCCGGAGCCTGGCCCGCAGCGGCGGCCGCAGCGGCGGCGACGATCATGAGCGAGGAGAGCAGGCTGGGCGAGCGCATGAACTAAAGCGAGCGTGGTTTGCGCCGCGCGGCAAGGAGGCCTAGCCTTCTAGCTACGATGTCCGAATCCACTGCTGCACACGCTCCGGCTCCGCCCGCTCCCGCGGCCCCGCCGATCCCGGTGGGCGCCGACTTGCCGTCCCACGAGTTCGGTCTCGCGATGGGCTATCTGATCGGCCACTACTTCCTGGACATGGAGGACCTGCACTACGGGTACTGGCCCATCGACCTGCCGCCACGCCCCCAGCATCTGGCGTTGGCCCAGGCGCGCTATACCGATTTCCTGATGCAGCACATCCCGACCGACGTCCGCACGGTGCTCGACGTCGGCTGCGGGGCGGGGAACACGGCGCGCAAGCTGCTCGAGCGAGGCTATCAGGTGGATTGCGTGTCCCCGAACGGCGTCCTGACCGATGTCGCCCGGTCGGTGCTGCATGGGCGGGGGCAGATCTATGAGACCAAGTTCCAGGAGCTCACCACCGACCGGCACTACGATCTCATCCTGTTCAGCGAGAGTCTGCTGTTCATCCCGCTCGAACAGGCGCTCGCGAAGGCGCTCGACCTGCTCCCGCCCAACGGGCACGTCCTGATCACGGACATCTTTCGCGTTCCGGCGGAGGGGCGCAGTCCCATCGGCGGCGGCCACGAGCTGCCGCGCTTCCGCGAGGCGATTGCCCGGGTCCCGCTCGATCTGGTGACGGATATCGACATGACCGACGGCATCGCGCCGACCTTCGATCTGCTCGACGGCGCGTACCGCGAGGCCATCGAGCCCGGCTACCGGCTCATCCTGGCCCGGCTGACGGCGCGGCACCCGTGGGTGATGCGGTTCGTGAAATGGAAATTCCGGAAGCAGATGCGGCGCTACGAAGACAAACACTTCAGCGGGCGCCGCAACGGCGCCAACTTCAAGAAGTACAAGTCCTATCGGTTGTTGCTGTATCGCCGGCGCGGCTAACGCAACACGCCGCCGTCGATCGGGTAGGCTTGGCCGGTGATGAAATTGGCCTCGTCGGACAGCAGATAGAGCACCAGCGCCGCGACTTCGACGGGCTTCCCCATCCGCCCCATCGGCTGGTATCCCGAGAGCTTCGCGAACATCTCCGCTTCCCGGCCCGGGTAGTCGCGCGCCAGGAAGTTGTCGACGAACGGGGTGTGAATCCGCGACGGGCAGACGCAATTGCAGCGGATGTTGCGCTTCACGTAGTCGACGGCGATCGACTTCGTCATCGCGAGCAGCGCGCCCTTGGACATGCCGTAGGCGAACCGCTCTTCTAGCCCGATCAGCGAGGCGATGGAGCCCATGTTGACGATGGACCCGCCGCCCCCGGCCGCCATGTGCCGCACTGCGGCCTGCAGGCAGTGGAACACGCCACGCACGTTCACCCGGTACAACCGGTCAAACGCATCGGTCGTCGTCGTCTCGACGGTGCCGGCGTGCGAGAGACCGGCGTTGTTGACGAGCAGCTGGATCCCGTTGTGCTCGGCGGCGATCTGGTCGAAGATGCGGCGGACCTGCGAGTCGTCGCCGACGTCACACGCGAACGCGTGGGCGGCTCCACCCGACGCTCGGATTCCGGCGGCGGTCTCCTCCGCCGGCCCCGCTTCGAGATCGAGCGCCATGACGCGCGCGTTGTGCTCGGCCAGCATCCAGGCGATGCTGCGACCCACCCCGGCGCCGACGCCGGTGACGATCGCCGTCTTGCCTTCGAGATTGAATCTCAGCGGATGTTTGCTTTCACCGAAGTCGGCACGCGGCTGCAGGACGGGACCGCTGCGCGAACGGCGCGGAGCCGCGGGCGCGGCGGGCGCCGAGGGCGATGCTGACGGCGCATCCGCCTGCTTTGTATCGGACATTCGGGAAAGATGCGCGAGAACGGCGCAGAGTCCACTCCCTGATCGGATTCCAGACTGTTGCGCTCGCCCTGCAAAAAAATCCGACACCCGGTCGGGGCAGTGGCGTCGGCGCGTCGCACCGGCTACGGGCTGGACCGTGCCGCGTCGAGGACCGCCTTGAGACCACCGAGCACGTCGGCGGGCGGGCCGTCGGCCCAGAAGTGGACAAAGTAGAGGGGCGGGGACTCGCCGATGAGGTGGTTGTGCACCGCCGTCGCCGTCATCCCGTGCGCGGCGAGAGTCCCGACCAGTGTCGACACCCGGTCGCCCGTCACCGCAAAGTCGCCCGTGGCGACGAAGCGGCTGGGGCTCACCGCCTGGATGTTGACGACCGTGCCCGCGGCGAGCGCCGGCGGCAGCGCCTGGTTGTGGAGTTTGACCGGCACCGTCACCAGCACGACGCTCAGCTGCGCGACGTTGCCGCTGGCGGTTCCCGGGGTGCCCAGGGCGGCAAAGATCGCCGCGGTGTCGAGGCTGACCGGCGCCGTCGCCGGCAAGGCGACCCCGCGAGGGGTACTCGTGCGCGCCAGCGCGCGGTCCAGTCTCCGGGCCAGGTCGACCGCCGGTCCCTCACCATGCACGTGGACGTACAGAATGCGCGGCGACTCCCCGATCAGGTGATTGTGAACCGCCGTGATCGCAAGGCGTTGCGAGTCCAGCGTGGCTTGAACGCCGCGCAGCTCGCTCTCGGTCACCACCAGGTCGCCCATCATGACGGCCGCTTGGGGTTGTCCGGCGAACCCCGCCCAACCGACCAGCGCGAGACGTGGGGAGAGGGCAACGTCACCGACGCGGAGCGTGAGATCGCGGCGCGGGAACGTGTAGCGGCGATAGGCGCCGGCCGTGACGGCCGAGGTTTGCAGCACGCGCCCCACGGAATCCCAGGCCGTGGTCTGCTGCGCCGCTGCGACTATGGGTGCGAGCACGATCAACAACCCCAACGCGAGTGTTCGCTTCATCGCTCTCTCCTATTCGGCGGCGGCGCGCATGCGCCGCCACAACGCCTCGACGTGCGCGCGCTCGGTCGGGACCATCCCGATGGACACGCGAACCGTCCAGCGACCGCCCAAGATGGCCGCGTTGAGAAACGCCTCACCCGAGTTGTTGATGCGGCCCAGCCAATCCAGTGTGTGACGGTCCAAGGCGTCGCCGTCCACGCCGGGCGGGCGATGGCGCACGCACACGGTCTGCAGCGCGACGGGTGCTACCCGTTCCCACCCTGGCGCCGCGTCGACTTGGGCCGCCAGCCAGCGCGCGTGCTCCAAGTCGCGTCGCAGCCGTGCCTGCAGACCGGTCACGCCTTCGGTGCGGATCAAAGCCCACAATTTGAGTGCGCGGAATCGTCGTCCCAGCGGAATACCCCAATCCCGCAAGTTGGTGGCTCGCGCGTCGGCCTCGGTCCGTAAATAGCTGGGATTCGTGGACATGACCCGCACCAGGTGAACCGGGTCACGGACGTAGTAGAGCGAGCAATCGAAGGCGGCGCCGAGCCACTTGTGGGCATTCACGACCAGCGAATCTGCCTGCTCGACGCCATCCCAGAGATGGCGACGCTCCGGCAGGATCATGGCCGCGCCCGCCATCGCCGCGTCGACGTGCAGCCAGCAACCGAACTCAAGGGCGAGGTCCGCCAGCGCCGCGACGGGGTCGAAGGCGGTGCTGGCCGTGGTCCCGACGGTCGCGACGATGGCGCAGGGCCGGCGGCCATGGCGGACATCCTCTTCCAGCGCGTGGCGCAGCGCGTCGGGACGCATGGCAAAGGCCTCGTCCACGGCGATCGTGCGGACGTGCTCGCGGCCGAACCCGGCCAGCAGTGCCGCCTTCTCCACCGAGCTGTGGCTTTCCGTCGAGGTATACACGACGAGCGGGTGTGCCTCGGCCTGGAGGCCGCCGCGCTGCAAGCTGAACTCGGACGTGCGCTCGCGAGCACACAACAGAGCTACGAGGGACGCCGTCGAGGCGGTGTCGTGAATCGTGCCCGTCCACCCATCGGACAGCCCGGTCATGCGGCGCAACCAATCGGCGGTCAGCTGCTCGAGTTCGGTGAGTGCGGGCGAGGCCTGCCAGTTGAGTCCGATAACGCCGAGCCCGGTCGACAGAAAATCGCCCAACACGCTGGCGAGCGCGGCATTGGCGGGGAAGTACGCGAAGAACGCCGGGTGCTGCCAATGGGTGAGGCCGGGGAGAATCGCCCGGTCCAGATCCTGGAGCACGGCATCGAACGGCTCGGGCGTTTGGGGCGGGTCGGCCGCCAGACGCCCGCGGACTTCGCCAGGTGCTACCCGGGACTGGATCGGCAACTGGTCCACCCGGGTCCGGTAGTCCGCGATCCAGTCGACTACGCGGTGTCCATAGCGGCGGAATTCTTCCGGCGTCATCGTCGCGCGCGCCACAACCGCTTCAACAGCTGGATCTGGCCGGTGTGATAGACGTCGTGCGCCACGATCCCCACGATCGTCTCGCCGAACGTCCAGCGCCGTCCCTCAGGCGGCACGCGACTCCAGCGTGTCGTCGGGAAGCGCCGCACCGCTTGGACCAGGAGCGCGTGCTCACGGGAGAGCAGTGCGCGGTCGGCCGCCCAGGCGAGGGGCCCGGCTTTGGCCGGGACCGCCGGCCAGTTGGCAGGTGCGCGCGGGAAGCCCCCGGGCGCTCCCTCGAGGCGGCGCCGCACCGCGTAGTTCCAGTACGCGATGTGCAGCACCAGCTCCCAGATGCTGTGCCGCCCGCGACCCGGCTTCCAGCGCGCCTGTGCCGCGGTCACGCCCCGCAGGGCGCCCGAGGGGGTCGGGCCACCGTGCCAGGCCTGGCCGCGCGACGGGTGCAGCGTGGCGAGCAACGCATCGAGCATCACGACCGTTCCGGTTCGAGACAGTGGTCGGAACCTGCCCGCCATCCCGATGCGGGGCAAGGGCTTGTCCCCCGCTTGACCCGGGCATATCGTTATGATATCATATTGCTAGTCATGTCT
>DATFGN010000034.1:0-2447 GCA_035249405.1 Gemmatimonadales bacterium | reverse complement strand
CCCAGATCGCGTCCTCCGCCGGCAGCATGTAGGTGAAGCCGCGACGGGCCTGCTCCACGATCGCCTGCACCGTCGCCGCGGGCGCGTGCCCGGTCATCGCGCCCGTATCGCCCAGGCAGAAGTCGAGAACATCGTGTCCGTCGACGTCGGTGAAATGCGCGCCATGCCCCTCGCGCACGAACACAGGAAACCCGCCCGGCCACCGCACCATCCACGGCATGGGAACGCCCGCCAGGAGCGACGCACGCCCGCGCTCGAACAACGCCCGCGCGCGCGGGTGGGCCGCCACAAATTGCGATGCTTCCTCGACGAGCCGACGCTCGAGCCGTGCGCGGTCGATCATGGCTGGCGAAGATAGCACTGCATTGACAGGACTCTCGTGCGCCGGCAGACTCCGTTCATGGCGACCGCCACGTCTCGTCCCACCATGCCACCCTGCGCGCACGTCCCCAAGCCGTACCAGGGGCCGTCACGGGCCGAGGTGCTGACGACGAGGAAGCAATTCGCCAACCCCGCCATCTTCACGATCTACAAGGACCCATTGATGCTGGTGGAGGGCCACCGGCAATGGCTGTTCGACGAGACCGGCAGGCGGTACCTGGACATGTTGGCCGGGATCGTCACCGTGTCGTGCGGTCACGCGCACCCCACGGTCACCAAGCGCGTACAGGAACAGGCAGGATTGTTGGCACACACGACCACGATCTACCTGCACCCGCTGATGGGGGAATTCGCCAAGCGCCTCGCCGCCAAGATGCCGCCGGGACTGGATGTCACGTATTTCGTGAATTCCGGCAGCGAGGCAAACGATCTCGCGATCATGATGGCGCGGCTGTACACGGAAAACTTCGACGTGATCGCCGTCCGCAACGGGTACCATGGCGGGTCGCCCACGTCGATGGGCATCACCTCGCACCACACCTGGAAGTTCCCGGCACAGTTGAGCGCCGGCATCCATCATACGGTCAATCCCGATCCATACCGCAGCCCGTTTGCCGGCACGCCCGAGCACATCGCGTCGCAGAGCGCTCAGGATATCCGCGAAATCGTGAAGTTTTCGACGCCCGGCCGCATTGCCGGCTTCATCGCCGAGTCGCTGCAGGGCGTCGGCGGCGTGACGTACGGGGCTCCGAACTACCTCCGCGAGGCCTATGCCGCCGTCCGCGACGCCGGCGGGGTGTGCATTGCCGACGAGGTCCAGTCAGGCTTCGGCCGCACCGGAACGCACTACTGGGGATTCCAGAACTGGGACGTCGTCCCCGACATCGTGACGATGGCGAAGGGCATCGGGAATGGCCTGCCGCTCGCAGCGGTAACGACGCGCCGGGAGATCGCCGAGCGGCTGGCGCAACGCATCCACTTCAATACGTACGGCGGCAACCCGGTCTCGATGGCGGCGGGTCTTGCCGTGCTCGAAGTGATCGATGAAGAGCAGTTGCAGGAGAATTGCCGCGTATTAGGCGGACGATTCAAAGCAGGGCTGCAGGAGCTGGCGACGCGGCACCGCCTGATCGGTGATGTGCGCGGCATGGGCCTCATGCTCGGCGTCGAGCTGGTGCGCGACCGCGAGACCAAGGAACCAGCCAAAGAAGAAACGCTCGCCGTCATGGAGCACACGCGCGAGCTGGGTCTGTTGATCGGCAAAGGGGGATTGACCGGCAGCGTGCTGCGCATCAAGCCGCCGATGTGCATTGCCGCGGAGGATGTGGACTTTGCGCTCGGCGTGCTGGACGTCGCGCTGGCACGGGTCGAAGGCTAGCTCGAGAACCCGATCCCCATTCGGGCCAGGAACCGCAGCATCAGGCTCGGCTCGGCCCCCGCGTCCACACGTCGCAACGCGCGCGTCACCGCCCGGACGGCCAGGGTCCGGAGCGGCTCCGGTGGATACGGGAACGGCTGCCGCTTGACGAGCGCGAGATCCAACAACTCGCTCGGTTGATCCAACGCGAGATGGGCGAGGATGCGCCCCGCGAGTCGTGTCGTTCCCAGCCCGTGCCCCGTAAACCCCAGTCCGTAGCAGACTCTACCCTCCATCGCTCGACCAAAGAACGGCGTAAGCCGCGTGGTAGAGCAGATCGGCCCGCCCCACGCGTACGCCCACTCGAGATCCCTCAGTGCGGGGAAATGGTGCCGGAAACTCAGGCGCAGGGCTTCGTAGTGCGGTACGGAATGGTCACATGTGGCATCGACGCGATTCCCGGAGTAGTAGGCTGCTTCGCTCGTTCCCCATAACACCCGGCCGTCCGGGGTGAGCCGGTAATAGTTGAAGAACGTGCGGCAGTCGGTGACGCCCTGTCGTCGCTGCCAGCCGATGGCCTGCCGCTGCGCCGCGGTGAGCGGCTCACTGACGAGGATGTAGTCGTACAGCGGAATCATGCGCCAGGCGATCCGCGGCAGCAGCTGGTGCGTGTAGGCGCTCGTGGCCAGCACGGCCAGCCGGGCCGCGA
>DATFGN010000033.1:0-4452 GCA_035249405.1 Gemmatimonadales bacterium | reverse complement strand
TCAGCCCGTCCTGGTCCCCGCGGGGCGACGCAATCGTCTTCTCAGGGCTCAAAGGCGGTCTGCTCGATCTCTTCATCTATGATTTGACCAAAGGCAGCCTGCGCCAGCTGACGAGCGACGCTTTCGCCGATTTGCAGCCGGCCTGGTCTCCCGATGGCCGGTCGATCGCCTTCGCCACGGACCGCTTTACCTCGAGCCTCACCACCCTGAACTTCGGACCGCCCAAGCTCGCACTCTTCGACGTGGCGAGCGGGGCCATCCGCCGGCTCGGCGTACAGGCGGGGAAGCAAATCAATCCGCAATGGTCGTCCGACGGCCGCAGTCTGTTCTACGTCAGTGATGCGAGCGGGATTTCCAACGTGTATCGCTTCGATCTCGCCTCAGGATCCACGGCCCCGGTGACGAACCTCCATACGGGCGCCAGCGGCATCACGGCGCTGAGCCCGGCGCTGTCGGTGGCACAGTCGAGCGGTGCGCTTGTGTTCAGCGCGTTCGAGAATCAGGGATTCACGCTGTACCGGATCGACACGCCGCGCACGCTGGCTGGCGCGCTCCCCACGGCCACGGTGGAGCTCCCGCCCCACCTGCGGCGGGATAGCGTCGCCGCCGTGCTCGCGGACGCCACCACCGGGTTGCCAACGGGAAGCAACTTTCCCGTCACCGAGTACAAGAGCCGGCTCGCCCTCGAATACGTCACGCCGCCCACACTCGTGGGGAGCTTCGACCAATTCGGCACCCACGTTGGCGGTGGGGTTGCGCTCGTCTTCGGCGACCTGCTCGAGAATCACAACTTGATCACGGGGTTTCAGGTCAACGGCAGTCTGAAGGACGTGTTTGCCATCGTCGGCTACCAAAACCTCAGGCGGCGCTTCAATTGGGGCGTCGCCGCACAGCAGGTCCCGTACTTGACCGGCGGTTACGCCCAGGGCTTCACCACGGTGAACGGCCAGCAGGTGTTCGCGGAGCAGGTGCTGCTCGAGCGTCAGACCAATCGCGAGGTCGGGTTCAACGGCGCTTACCCGTTCAGCCGGGCGCAGCGGATCGAGTTCTCCACTGCGTTCACCAATGTCAGTTTCGATCGTGAGCTCCGCACCGCGTACTTCGATCCGAACTCAGGAGCCTTTCTCGGCGAGACCGTTGAGCAAGGACAGGTGCCGCGACCCCTGAACCTGGCTCAGCTCAGTACCGCGCTGGTTTTCGACAACGCGCTGCTCGGAGCGACTTCACCGGTCATCGGTCAGCGCTACCGGCTCGAGGCCAGCCCGATGCTCGGCTCGATCCAGATGGTCCAAGGGCTCGCCGATTACCGCCGCTACTTCCTGCCCGTGCGACCGGTCACGCTCGCGTTTCGGGTTCTGCACTTCGGACGCTACGGGCGCGACGCCGAGGATACGCGTCTCACGCCCCTGTTCCTGGGTTATGAGAGCCTCGTGCGCGGGTATGGCTATCGCTCGTTTGATCCCTCGGAATGCCAGGCGCCCGCCAGTGCACCGAACAGCTGTCCAGTGTTCGATCAGCTGCTGGGCAGCCGCATTCTGGTCGGCAACGCGGAGCTCCGATTCCCGCTCTTCGGCTTACTTGGAATCGGCCATGGATACTACGGTGTGTTACCGCTCGAGCTCGCCGTATTCGGCGACGCGGGTGTCGCCTGGCATCAAGGCGAGACGCCGCGCCTGTTCGGAGGGAACCGACCCGCGGTCGCCTCGGCCGGTCTGGCGGCCCGATTCAACCTGTTCGGGTTTGCCGTGGCCCAACTCGATTGGGTGCATCCGTTCGACCGCCCGCAGCGGAATTGGCTCTGGCAGCTGAGCCTGCAGCCGGGGTTCTAGACCAGGTCGGATCGCGGGCTGCTGGACCTTCCGCGGGTAGGGCCTGTTGGCCTCCTCGTCTGAGACGGATGTCGGGATGCACCCATTCCACGCATCGGCTTTCTGAGAGAATCCTCATCGTGGCTTCATGAACTCGGAAGCGCTGCCGCAGTTGTTTGATTGAAGATGAAAACGCCCCGCGCTCACCGCTCAGTGGACCTCACCCGACCCGCGGACCTCGAGCGCAAGCGGGGCACCGGCCCGACGCGCAGCCAGCGGCCGGAATACAGGGACCTCCTACCACCCTGCAATGCTGCCTGTCCAGCCGGGGAAAACATCCAAGCCTGGCTCGCCCTCACGCAGGCGGGCAAGTACCGCGAGGCCTGGTTCAAGATCCTGGACGACAATCCTCTGCCGGCCGTGCACGGGCGCGTCTGCTACCACCCCTGCGAAGACTCGTGTAATCGCACCCAGCTCGACGAGGCCGTGAGCATCCACGCTGTGGAGCGGTTTCTCGGGGATCGCGCGCTCGCCGAAGGCTGGATGCCCGCGGTGGGCGCGCCGAGCGGCAAGCGCGTCCTGATCGTCGGCGCGGGCCCGAGCGGGCTCTCGGCGGCGTATCACCTCGCGCGGCTCGGCCACGCGGTGGAGATCCGCGATGCCGGCGCCCAGGCGGGGGGCATGATGCACTTCGGCATTCCCGCGTATCGACTCCCCCGCGACACCCTGGACGCCGAGGTGGAGCGCATTCGCCGTATGGGCGTCACGATCACGCTCAACCACCGGGTGGAAGATCTCGAGCGCGAGTGGGCGGAGAGGCCGTTCGACGCTGTCTTCGTGGCCGTGGGCGCGCACCTCACCAAGCGCGTGGACATCCCCGCTACGGATGCCGTGCGGATACTCGACGCGTTGACCTACCTGCGGGACGTCGACCGTGGCTCACCGCCCCAGCTAGGACGCCGCATCGCCATCTACGGCGGCGGCAACACCGCGATGGACGCGGCGCGCACCGCCCTCCGGCTCGGCCACGAGCCCCTCATCGTGTACCGCCGCGATTACGCGCACATGCCCGCCCTGCCCTTCGAGGCCGACGAGGCCGTGGAAGAAGGCGTGAAGATCCACTGGCTGCGCAGTATCTCCTCCATCGACGCCGACCGGATGCGCGTGGAGGTGATGGAGATTGGCGCGGATGGGAAAGCGCGCGGCACCGGCAAGTTCGAAACCCTGGAAGCCGATGCCGTGGTACTGGCCATCGGACAGGATGCTGATACCCGGTTTCTCGCCGGCATCCAGGGGCTCACCGTGCAGTCGGACGGCACCGTGACAGTCGACCAGCGCATGATGACAGGCCGGCCGGGACTGTTTGCAGGCGGCGATATGGTGCCCGCGGAGCGCTCCGTCACGGTGGCGGTGGGCCATGGCAAGAAAGCCGCACGGCACATCGACGCCTGGCTGCGCGGTGGCGTCTATCAGAAGCCGCCGAGCCGGGGCGACGCGACCTTCGACAAATTGCACCTCTGGTTCACACGGGATATCGCGCAGCGCGCGCAGGCGCGCGCACCCCTCGCGGCACGGCAGGGCGGCTTCGGGGAAGTCGTCCAGGGACTCTCCGCGAGCGAGGCGTTGTTCGAGTCCCAGCGCTGCCTCTCGTGCGGCAACTGCTTCGAGTGCGACGCCTGCCTCGGCGCCTGCCCGGAGCACGCGGTCATGAAACTGGGAACAGGCCTCCGCTACCGGTTCGACTACGACCGCTGCACCGGCTGCGCTATCTGTTTCGAGCAGTGCCCATGCCACGCGATCGAGATGGTCGCGGAACCCGCCGCGCTCCAGTGACGACGGCCCTCCCCACGGCCATGACCGTGGACGGGAACGAGGCGTGCGCCAGCGTCGCCTACCGCACCAACGAGGTCTGCGCGATCTACCCGATCACGCCGTCCTCCACGATGGCGGAGCTGGCCGATCAGTGGTCGAGCGAAGGTCGGACGAACATCTGGGGCGAAGTCCCTCAGGTCGTGGAGATGCAGAGCGAGGGCGGCGCCGCCGGCGCACTGCACGGCGCCCTGCAGGCAGGCTCGCTAGGGACGACATTCACAGCCTCCCAGGGCCTGCTGCTGATGATCCCCAACATGTACAAGATCGCGGGCGAGCTGACGAGCACAGTGTTTCACGTGGCCGCGCGGTCCATCGCCGCGCATGCGCTGAGCATCTTTGGCGATCACCAGGACGTGATGGCCGTCCGGCCCACGGGCTTCGCCCTGCTCGCCTCGGGCTCGGTGCAGGAAGCTCACGATCTGGCGCTCATCGCGCAAATGGCGACCCTCGAGGCCCGAATCCCGTTCGTTCACTGCTTCGACGGGTTCCGCACGTCCCACGAGCTGTCGCGCATCGCCGGCCTGTCCGACGACGACCTGCGCGCGCTGATCGACGACGACCTGGTGCGCGCGCATCGCGCGCGGGCGCTGAACCCCGACCATCCGTTCATTCGCGGGACGGCGCAGAACCCGGACGTGTACTTCCAGAGCCGCGAAGCCGCTAACCCCTTTTTCGCCCGCACCCCCGACATCGTCGAAAGCGCGATGCGGCGCTTCGCGGCGCGCACCGGCCGCGCCTACCAGCTGTTCGAGTACACGGGCGCGCCGGACCC
>DATFGN010000032.1:0-3334 GCA_035249405.1 Gemmatimonadales bacterium | reverse complement strand
TCCCCGTCGTGTTCCACGTCGCCGCATCGTACTCATCCGCTGGCTGGTGATAGCGATCCTTCCGATAGGCGGAATCCGCCGCGTCACCCGCGGCCGTGCCACCGGTGAGGAGGTCGACGCCGCTGTCGATGTACAGCATCGGCACACCCCGCTTGGCCAGCGGGAAATGGTCGGAGCGAAAGAAGTACCCGGCTTCCGGATGCGGGTCACGCGCAATCACGCGCCCGGCGTCGGTCAGGATCCGCTCCAGACGGTCCTCCAGGTCGCTCTGCCCGTAGCCGACGATGAGCACATCGCGAGCGGGACCCGTCGGGGCCAGGGCGTCGACGTTGAACCCCGCCACGGTGGTCTCCAGCGGATACACGGGATTCGCCGCGTAATACTCGGAGCCCATCAACCCTCGTTCCTCCGCAGTCCATGCGGCGAACACGATCGAGCGCTCGGGACGCGGGCCGGCGGCGAACACGCGCGCCAGCTCGAGCACAGCGGCGACGCCGGTCGCGTTGTCTACCGCCCCATTGTAGATGCTGTCGCCCCGCGCGTCCGGCGCACCGACCCCGAGGTGATCCCAGTGGGCGGCATAGAGAATCGTCTCGTCCGGATGCGTGCTGCCGGCGAGACGGCCGATCACGTTTCGTGACCGAATCGTGGCGCGCCGCACCGCATAGCTCGCGGAGAACGTCGCATCGCCGAGTGGGACGGGACGGAACTCGCGCGTCTGCGCCTGGCGCTTGAGCGCCTCGAAGTCCTGCCCGGCGGCTCGGAACAGCTCGACTGTCACGTCGCGCTGGATCCACCCCTCCAGCAGCGGGTGCACCGCGGCCGGGTCCGCCCGGACAATGTCGAACATCATGTTGGTATTCGAGTTCTTCACCGTCGCCCAGCCGTATGAGGCGGGCGCGGTCTCATGCACCACCAGCATGCCCGCCAGGCCCTGGCGCGCGGCCTCCTCGTACTTGTAGGTCCAGCGGCCATAGTAGGTCATGGCCTTGCCGCCGAAGTCTCCCTGCCCTGTTTCGTAGTCCGGATCGTTGACGAGAACGATCCCGACTTTGCCACGCAGGTCCGCGCCCTTGAAGTCGTCCCAGTTCCGCTCCGGCGCTTTCACGCCATAACCGAGGAACACCATTGGGGCGTTCGCGATGTCGACACGGTCCACGCTCTGCATACTGGCGCGGACAGCGATCTGCTCGCCCTGCGTCAATGCCTGACGGCGGCCACCGACATTGATGCTCAAGTCGGGCGCGCCCACGATCGAGGATTGATTGAGGGGAACGTCCTGGTACCAGCTGCCGTTGGGTCCGCCGGGCTGCAACCCGGCGCCGCGGAACTGCAGGGCGACGTAGGCCACGGTCGTTTCCTCACCGGCCGTTGCGGGCCCGCGGCCCAAATACTCGTCCGACGCAAGCACGCGGACGTGCTCGGCGAGACGCGTGGGATCGATTGCGGCCTCGCTGACGGTGGATTGACCAGGATGGGCCGCCGAGGTGCAGGCGGAGAGAGCGAAGCCGAAGAGGGCGAGTGCGGAGGGTTTCATGACCGGAAAGATGCGACCGGGGCTATCTCGGCGCGAGCGCCTGCCGCTCGTGGATTCTCCAGCGATATTCCGCGCGTGCCCATCCTGTCGTTTTCCGACGTCGCAGTCGAGTTCGGCGCGACCACCCTCTTGAGCGGCGTCACGTTCAATGTGGACAGCGGCGACCGCTGGGGTATCGTCGGCCGGAACGGTGCCGGCAAGACCACATTGTTCCGACTGATCGACGGCAGCGTGGCACCGGCCAGAGGCGCTGTCGTACGGCAACAGGGCTTGCGCATCGCGGTCCTGGACCAGGCCCGAGTCTTTGGCGGCGCCGACACGGTCTGGGATGCGGCGGCGTCCGGCTATGGGGAGCTAGTAGCCCTGGAGCACCGCATCGCCCGGCAGGCGGAGCGCATGGCCGAGCTGGGGGGCCGCGTCAGCACTGCGGATCTCGAGCGCTTTGGCCGCGACCAGGAGCAGTTCGCGCACCAGGGGGGCTATCAACTGGAAGCGCGGGTGGACGCCGTCCTCCAGGGCTTGGGGTTCGACCCGGGGGAAGCGCGGACCCGGGCGCTGGATTCGCTGAGCGGTGGTGAGCGTGGCCGTGTAGGACTCGCTGCTCAGCTCGCCGCACCGGTGGATCTCGTGCTGCTCGACGAACCCACCAACCACCTCGACCTCGAAACGATCGACTGGCTCAAGCGCTATCTCGCTGAGTTCGGCGAGACGCTTCTGGTCATCAGTCACGACCGCGCTTTTCTCGACGACACGGTCGATCACGTGCTCCACGTGTCGGCCCGGACCACGACCGCGTACCGAGGTGGCTACACGGCGTTCGTGACCCAACGCGCCGAGCGGAACCTGGCACTCGAGCGGCAGGTAGCGCAGCAGCGCAAGGTGATCGCCAAAGAAGAGGAATACATCCGGCGCAATATCGCCGGGCAGAACAGCGCCCAGGCGAAAGGTCGTCGCGCTCGGCTGGCCCGCCTGCCCCGCCTCTCACCACCACCAGGAGAGGGCGAGGCGATGAGCGTCCGGTTCGCCGACGCAGAGCGCGGCGGCGATCAGGTGCTCGTGGTCGAGCGGCTCCGGGTGGCGATCGGCGAGCGGACGCTGGTGCGGGATTTCTCGACAGCGACCCGGCGCGGCGACGTGATTGCCCTGGTCGGCCCCAACGGTGCCGGCAAGACCACCCTGCTTGCCACATTGCTCGGCGCCCGCGAACCAGCGTCCGGTGAGGCGAGGCTGGGCGCCGGCATCGTTGCCGAATGGTTCCGGCAGGACTTGACGCAGGTTCCCGAGAACCGGACGATCTACGATTGCATCGCGCAGGTGCGCGGTCGCTGGACCCGGGGCCACATCCAGAATCACCTCGGCTGCTTCGGATTCTCCGGCGACGACGCGCTCCGCAACACCGCGGTCCTGTCCGGCGGGGAACGAGCGCGCGTGGCGCTTTCGCTGCTCACGCTGCGCCCGGCGAATCTCCTCGTGCTGGACGAGCCGACCAACGATCTCGACGTGGAGTCGATCGAGGCGCTGGAGGACGGACTCGAAGAGTATGAGGGTTCGGTGATCCTGGTGAGCCACGACCGCGCGTTTCTGCGCGAATTGGCGACTCGGGTATGGGCCTTCGACGGCGAGCGCATCCAGGATTACGGCGGGACGTTCGTGGAGTGGGAGCAGCAACGGGCCGAGCGGGCCGCTCGAGACCGGACTCAGCAGGCTCAAGCGGCGGGAACGAACCGGCCTACTCGAACCGAAGCGCGAAAGGTGGCCGCCGCGCGGCGTGAGACCGAGGAGTCACGTCGCTCTGCG
>DATFGN010000031.1:0-6075 GCA_035249405.1 Gemmatimonadales bacterium | reverse complement strand
CGCCCGGCGCTCACCGCCGTTACGAATCCCCCGTTCGTCACCGAGACGACGCCCGGCTGATTGGAGCTCCACGTAATCGTCCGGCCCGGCAACGACGCCCCTGCGGCATCGCGCGGAATCGCGCGCAGCTGGCGCGTCTCGCCCACCTTTAGCGTCCCGGGATCCGGCGTCACATCGATGGACGCCACGGACGCTGGCTGTGGAGGGGGCGCGGTGACCGTAACGACGGCCGTGCCTCGACTCCGTTCGCTCGTGGCGGTGATGCGCGTCGTGCCCGCGCCGGTTCCCGTGACGGCCCCGTTCGTGCTGACCGTCGCCACGTTGGGATCGGCGGAGGACCACCGGATCTGGCGTCCCGTGATCGGGGCGCCGCGCGCGTCGCGTAGCGTCGCCGAGAGCTGCGCCGTCTCCCCGGCCAACACGCTCACCTGATTCGGGGCCACCGAAACCTGCGCGACCACCGCGGGTGGACCGCTCACAGGAGCCGGGGCCGTCACCGCGACGCTTGCCGTAGCCCGCCGACCCTGTGCCTCAGCCGTAATCGTGGCCCGTCCCGCCCCGACCGCCGTGATCAATCCCAACGGCGTTACCGTTGCCACGCGCTCATTGCTCGAGGTCCAGCGCTCCGGGCGGCCAGGCAGCGCGCCCCCGGAGCCGTCCTTCAGGGCGGCCTGCAGCACGATGCTCTCGCCGACGCGCAGCGACGTGTCGGCCGGCGTGAGACTCAGCGACCCGACCACGGCGCGAACAGTGACAGAGGCCTCGCCACGAATCGTGTCATCCGACGCCGTGATCGTCGCCACCCCCGGCGCCACACCAGTGACGATGCCGCTCGACGACACGCGCGCGACCGACGGTTGGCTCGACGACCATTTCACCGTTTGGTCGCCCAGCGACGCTCCATTGGCGTCGATCCCCATGGCGCCAAGCTGGAGTCGTTCACCGACGCCAACCGAGCCCGCGGCCGGCGTGACCGAGAGCGCGGCCAGGACTCCACTGCCGCCTTGCGTAGTGCTCGGCGTTTCATTCCCGCCTCCGCGGGTGAGGGCCCACACTCCGAGCGCCAGCACTACGGCTGCCGCTCCCGCCCAGACGCCGATAGGGATGCGCCGTCCGGGCGCGGGGACACGCGGCGCGACCGCTGGGGCCGCGGGTCGCGAGGGTAGTGCGTCGAGAACTTCCGTCGCGACTGAACGCGAGGGCGGCGCCGTCGTCGTGACGGCGGTCGTGCCGCTCACGCCTTCGCTCGTCGCGGTGATGATGGCGGACCCGGGCGCGACCGCGGTCAGCAACCCGCTGGGTGAGACCGTAGCGGCCCAGGGGGCACTCGATGCCCACGAGACCGGCCGGCCCGGATGGACCGTGCCTCTGGCGTCGCTGATCGTGGCGACCAGCTGGACGCTCTGCCCCACGCGCAGGGTCGTCGCGGCGGGCGACACGGTGATACTGACCACGAGCGGCATCGTGCCGCCCATCCCCATGCTCGACGCTTTGACCGAGGGGATCGGGCTCGCCGGCGTGCTGAACCGCCGCAGCACCTCCGTGGAGCTACCGGCCCGGGCCAGCTCGGTCATGCTGCGGCGCGTGCTGTCGTCCTGTGCGAGGGAGGCCCCGCCGGCGGCGATGATGGCTTCATCGATGGTGTGCCAGCGCTGATCCGGTGCTTTCGCCAGCATGCGCATGAGCGCCGATTCGAGCTGCGGTGGGCAGTCGGGCCGCAGCTCGTGGATCGGAGGGACCGGATCGTTGAAATGCGCGAACATCAGCGCCATAATCGAATCGGCGGCGAACGGCGGACGGCCGGTCAACATCTCGTAGACCACGACCGCCAGCGAGTACTGGTCCGACGCGCCGGTGACCGGATGCGCGGCGCACTGCTCGGGACTCATATACGCCGGTGTGCCGACGGCCACGCCCGTCATGGTGAGCGCCTGACCCGCGGGGATCTTGGCGATCCCGAAATCGGTGACGACCGCCCACCCTTCCTCGTCCACCATGATGTTGGCGGGCTTCACGTCCCGGTGCACCACGCCGCGGCGGTGCGCGTAAGCCAGGGCCCCGCCCGCCTGGTGCAGAATCGCCTGCACCATCGGAATTCGCAGCGCGCCCACTTCCTTGATGATCGAGTCGAGCGGGCGGCCTTCGACGAACTTCATCACGAAGTAGAGAATGCGGTCGGTCTCTTTGACCGCATAGATCGGTATGATGTGCGGATGACTGAGCGACGCGGCGGTGCGCGCTTCGCGCTTGAACCGCTCCACCATGCCCTCGCCGGCCAGCAGCGCCGGTGAGATGACCTTGATCGCCACCTTGCGATCGAGCGCCAGATCGTGAGCCAGGTACACGGTGGCCATGCCGCCGCGTCCCAACTCGCCCAGGACCTCGTAGTCCCCCAGCGTCGCCTCGCGCAGCATCTCGAGCAAATGATCGCGCTGCGGCTTCGCCGATGGGCCGGTCACGGTCGAGACCGCGGTCGCCCCAGCGACCTGGGACACGTCCGCGCCGCAGTTGGCGCAGTAGCGCGCCCCGATAGTGATCGGGGTGCCGCAGCGCGGGCAACCGCTCGTGGTCGACATACCTACGTGGACCCGGTCACCGGTGCCGGTGCCGGGAAAGCAGTGGCTCTGACCATGTTTAGACCGCCAAATATAGGCACGAGGGGCCGGGTCATCGACCCGGCCCCCCGCCCCTTGGGTTGTTTCGCCCCTGCTACACCGTCCAGGTCCGGCCTTTTTCGAGCAGGTCGGCCAGGCTGCCGGAAGGTCCGGCCGCGGTCAACTGCGCATGGACGTCGCGTTCGTAGCTCTGGGTCGGATTGCAGTAGAGGACGCCGATAGCCATAGGGTAGCGTGGCGGCGCGAGATCGACCAGCAGGTTGGCGAGGGCGCGATTCGTTTCGTCGTGTACCAGGACGTCACTGAGCGTGATCCCGCCCTCTCCGACCGTCACGACCTCGAGCTCGAGCCGGCCGGGGACCAGCCGCAGCCCGCGGCGACCATCCGGTCCGAAGCACAGCGGCCGGCCGTGCGCCACGTGGAGCTGCATGTCGGACGCGACCTGCTTGTCCGTAAACTCGTCGAACACACCGTCGTTGTACACGACGCAATTCTGGAACAGCTCGACGAACTACGCTCCCGCATGCGCATGGGCCCGCTTCAACACGTCGACCTGGTGCGCCTGCATCGTGTCGATGGAGCGGGCCACAAATCGCGCGCCCGCGCCCAGCGCGAAAGCGCACGGGGACACCGGATGGTCGAGCGACCCGGCGGGCGTGGACGGAGATTTCGTGCCCGGACGCGACGTGGGCGAATACTGACCCTTCGTCAGCCCGTAGATCTCGTTGTTGAAAAGCAGGATCTGGAGGTCGACGTTGCGCCGCAGCACGTGCAACAGGTGATTGCCGCCGATCGAGAGGCCGTCGCCGTCTCCGGTGATCACCCAGACATCCAGATCGGGGTTGGCCAGCTTGACTCCCGTGGCGATCGCTGGAGCCCGGCCGTGGATCGTGTGGAAGCCGAAGGTCGCGAGATAGTATGGAAAACGCGACGAGCACCCGATCCCGGACACGAACACCGTCTGGTCGGGACGCGAGCCCAGATCGGCGAGCGTCTTTTGGACCGCTTTGAGAATCGCGTAGTCTCCGCAGCCCGGACACCACCGCACTTCCTGGTCCGAGGCGTAGTCCTTGGGCGAGAGCGGGACGGCGGCGGGGGGCCGGACCGTGGCCGTCATGGATAGGCTCCAAAGGCGGACACGCGCTCCCGGATCGCCTCCGCGACGGTCGACACCTTGAACGGTTTCCCGGTGATCTGGTTCAGCCCCTCGGCCGGCACGAGGTACGCCGCGCGCAGCAGCTGAACGAGCTGGCCGTTGTTCAGCTCCGGCACCAGCACCCGCTTGAACCCCTGCAGCAGCGTGCCCAGGTTGCGCGGCAACGGCGCCAGGTGTCGCAAATGGACGTGGGAGACGGCGCGTCCCTCGGCGCGGACTTCGCGCACCGCCTGGTGCACCGCCCCGAACGTGGAACCCCAGCTGACGACCGCCAGCGCGCCGCGATCTTCCCCCAGGGCCACGGTCTGAAGCGGAATGTCCTGCGCGATGCCGGCGATTTTCGCCGCCCGCACTTTGGTCATCCGCTCATGATTGTCGGGATCGTAGGAAATGTGGCCGCTGTCGTAGCTGCGCTCGAGGCCACCGATGCGATGCTCGAGTCCGATCGTCCCCGGGCGCGCCCAATTGCGGGCCAGCGTGCGCGCATCACGTGCGAAGGGATGGAAGCCTTCCGGATCGGTCCGGAACCGGACCGGGAATCGCGGCAGTTTCGTCACGTCCGGAAGGCGCCACGGTTCGGCGGCATTCGCCAGGCTCTCATCGGAGAGCAGCATCACCGGGGTCATGTACGTCGTGGCGAGTCGCACTGCTTCCATCGCCACCGCGAAGCAATCGGCCGGCGTGGCCGCGGCCAGCACCGGCAACGGTGCATCCGCGTTCCGACCGAGCACGGCCTGAAACAGATCGGATTGCTCGGTCTTGGTGGGCATGCCGGTCGACGGACCGGCGCGTTGCGAGTCGATCACCACGAGCGGCAGCTCGGTGGCGATCGCCAACCCCAGCCCTTCGGTCTTGAGGGCGATCCCGGGACCCGACGAAGAGGTGACGGCGAGCGCACCGGCGTAGGAGGCCCCGATCGCGGCGCAGATCGCGGCGATCTCGTCTTCGGCTTGGAATGTGATCACGCCGTAGGCCTTGAGCGCCGCGAGCGTGTGCAACACCGGCGACGCCGGCGTGATCGGATACGAAGCGAACACCATCCGGTCCAGCTCAGCGGCCTTCAGCCCGGCGATCAGCCCCCAAGCCAGGGCTTCGGTTCCGCTGACCGCCCGATACCGCCCCGGAGCGACGGGCGCCGGCGGCACATAGTACGACCCGACGTGGCTCGGGAGCTCGGCCGTCTCGCCGAAGGCGTGGCCGGCGTGCAGCGCCGCGACGTTGGCGCGGGCAATCTCCGGTTTCGCGGCGAACTTCTTGGTGAGCCAGTCGACCGTTGCCTGTCGCTCCCGCCCGTACATCCACAGCATCAAGCCGAGGGCCCACATGTTGCGACTGCGGTGCGCATCGCGCGAGGTGACCGCGAACGGCTTCACCGCTTCCTCGGTCAGGCGGGTGATGTCCACCTTGAGCAGGCGATACTCGGCGAGCGAGCCGTCCTCGAGCGGGTTGGCCTGGTATCCGGCCTTGGTGAGGTTGCGCTCGGTGAAGGCGGCGGAGTCGACGACCAGCGTGCCACCCCGGCGCAGGTCTTCCAGGTTCATCGTCAAGGCGGCGGGATTCATAGCGACGAGGGCATCCAGATCGTCGCCCGCGGTCAACACGTCATGCGCGCCGAAGTGGATCTGGAATGCAGAGACGCCGAACGTGGTCCCGGCGGGCGCACGGATCTCCGCGGGGAAATCCGGGAACGTGGCCAGGTCGTTGCCGGCCAGCGCTGTTTCGACAGTGAATTGGGAACCGGTGACCTGCATCCCGTCGCCGGAATCGCCGGCGAACCGAATCACGACGCGCTCGCGCTCCTCGCGCGGCGCGGTAGTTCGAGGCGGTGAGGCGGTGGCCATCTCCTCTATTCTACCCAGGACGCTCCCATTCCGCTTTAGCGGGCTGCGGGCGATCCCGCTTCGGCCAGCACTTCCAGGTCGGGCTTCACTTCGGCGTCGAGAGCCACCCGGTTCCGATCCTGCCGTACCACCCGGGAAAACAGCGACAGCGTGGGGTCGAACAGGAACCGGAACAGCAACCGCGTCCAGGACCGGTGCGCGCTCAGGCCGTCGTAGGCCTCCGGCGCCGTGCTCCGGATGCGCGGCAGCTTGTCCCACGCGATCGACGGGAAGTCATGGTGCTCGTTGTGGTACCCGACGTTGAAAGCAATCCGGTTGAGCGGCCCGTAGTAGCTGAATGTCTCCTGGTCGCCGTCTGCGGTCAGGAAGTGCCGCTGAATCCAGCGGGCGCCGAGTGGATGCAGGCCGATCGAGAAGAACAACGACATCGCGAAGTAGGCCAGGGCCTTGGGGCCCAGGACCA
>DATFGN010000030.1:0-17571 GCA_035249405.1 Gemmatimonadales bacterium | reverse complement strand
CGTACTCGTGAGCTACCTGTACTCTGTCGCGGTCACCCTAGGATTGCCGGGCGAGCCGTTCTACGACGCGGCCGCGATGCTCACCTCTTTCAGCCTGCTCGGGCACTGGATGGAGATGCGCAGCCGCTTTGCCACCGGCAGGGCCGTCGAGGCGTTGCTCCAGCTTGCCCCACCCACGGCGCGGCGTGTGCGGAACGATGTCGAGGAAGAGGTCCCCTTGGAGGCCGTGGCCGTCGGGGAGATTCTCGCCGTCCGGCCCGGTGACACCATCCCGGTGGATGGCGTCGTAACCGAGGGGTCGAGCTATGTGGACGAGTCGATGCTCACCGGAGAACCGGTGCCGGTCGCCAAGGGGCCGGGCGCCGACGTGGTGGGCGGGACGCGAAATCAGCAGGGAGCGTTCCGGTTTCGCGCAACCAAGGTCGGCGCTGACACCGCGCTGGCCCGCATCGTCGCCATGGTGCGGGACGCGCAGTCCTCGAAAGCGCCCGCCCAACGGCTCGCCGATCTCGCCGGCAAGTACCTCGTGATCGTGGCGCTCGCGGCCGGGGTGATCACGTTCGGTGTCTGGCTGTTGTTCGGACACGAAAGCGTCGTCTTTGCTCTGTCGGCGGCCGTGGCGGCCGTCGTCATCGCCTGTCCCGACGCCCTGGCTCTCGCGACGCCAACCGCCATCACGGTTGGTGTAGGCCGCGCTGCTCGCGGCGGCGTCTTATTCCGTAATGCCACAGTTCTTGAAGCAGCGGCTCAGGTAGACACGGTCGTGTTCGACAAGACCGGAACGCTTACCGAAGGCCGGCCGTCCGTGACTGACCTGATTGCTACGGCAGGGGTCTCCGAGGCGGAGATGCTCCAGCTCGCGGCCGCGGCCGATGCGCAGTCGGAGCACCCCCTGGCCGTGGCTGTCGTGGAAGCCGCGAAACGCCGTGCCCTTCCGGTCGACCGACCCTTGGACTTCGAGGCGATTTCCGGTCACGGTGTCCGGGCATCGGTGGGCACCCGAGCCGTTCTCGTGGGGAATCGCAAGCTGCTCGAGCGGTACAGTGTCACACCGGAGCTGGATGCAGAAGCCGAGCGCCTGCGCGGTGCGGCGAAGACCGCCCTGTACGTCGCGGCGGACGGTCGCATGCTGGGCCTCGTCGCGGTGGCCGACCGGATCCGACCCACCGCCGCCGCCGCGGTCGTTGCGCTGCATCACCTTGGTGTCCGGGTGCTCCTGCTGACCGGAGACAGTCGCGCCACCGCAGAGGCGGTCGCCCGGACACTCCGTATCGATGAGGTCCGGGCGGAGGTGCTCCCGGGCGACAAGGCGACCGAAGTGCGTCGCCTCGAGGAGCAGGGCCGTCACGTTGCCATGGTGGGCGATGGCGTGAACGACGCCCCGGCGCTCGCGGCTGCCTCCGTCGGGATCGCCATCGGCGCAGGAACGGATGTCGCCATCGAAACGGCTGGAGTGATCCTGATGAAGAACGACCCCGCGGATGTCGCGGCCGCGCTGAGGCTGGCTCGGCGGGTGCGGCGAAAGATCAAGCAGAATCTGTTTTGGGCGGCGATCTACAATCTCGTGGCCATCCCCCTCGCGGCCGGCGTGCTGTACCCGTCCCTCGGGATCCTCCTCAAGCCCGCTTGGGCAGCACTGGCGATGAGTGCGAGCACCGTGACCGTGACGGTCAACGCCCTTCTGTTGCCAAAGATCAAGGCCTTGAGGTCATGAACGCGGTCGGCTTCACGCCGGCAGCCTGCCGATGAGATGCTCTTTCCGAAACGGCTCCAGCTCAGCGATTAGCGCGCGGGCAGCGTCCACCTGACCCCACGTGTTCCACAGCAGCACGCCGCGCACTCGGCCTTGCTGTAGGTAGTAGACCACGCCTGCTCGGAACGGCTCCTTCCAGTCGGCGACCATTTCGAGTCGGGGATCCAGCTCGCCGACCGCCTCGTAGCCAAGCGCAAACAAGTCCGAGTAGAAGAATGGGAGATGCGTGTACGGCTTCCCCTGCCCGGCCATCGCGCGCCCCGCCGCGGCGCCCATCGTGTTGGCGTTGTCTTCGTGCTCCACCCGCAGCCGAGTGCCGAGCGCGGGATTGAAGAAGTTGGCAACGTCCCCCGCGGCGAAGATGTCAGGGGAACTGGTGCGCAGCAGATCGTCGACCACGATGCCGTTGTCCACGCGCAGCCCGGCCTGCTCGGCGAGGTCGACGTTCGGCCGAATGCCGAGCCCCGCGACGACGACATCCACCCGCAGTTCCCGGCCAGTCGTCGTTTTCACGATCACCTTGCCGGCGCTTGGCGTGAGGGCGGCCAATCCCTCGCCGGTGTGCAGCTCCATGCCCTGCTCTCGGTAGTAGCCCGTCAGAAAGCGTGACAGCTCCGCCGGAAACAGGCGAGCGCCGATGCCGTCTTCGGGAACGAGCATCACGACGTCACGGCCGGCCTGCTTGAGGGCGGCGGCGATTTCGGAGCCGATGAACCCGCCCCCCAGCACGGCGAACCGCAGCCGCTCTTTAGCCAGCGCGCGCAGCCGGCGGTAGTCGTCGTAGGTGCGGAAGTAGATGATCTGTTCCGCATCGAGCGGCAGCCGCCGTGGGGTGCCGCCGGTCGCCAGAAGGAGCTTGCCGTACGAGACGGTATCGCCTCCGGTGTCGGTCACGGTCTTCCCCTGCACATCGATCGCCGTGACGCGGCGGCCGAGTCGCAACTCCACTCCGGCGGTCTCGGTACTCAGCCAGATGCCGGCTTCGGGATCGCCCTTCCACAGGCCCTTCGAAAGCGGCGGGCGGGCGTAAGGCGGATGCGGCTCGGCGGAGATCAGGCCGATGGCAGCGGTCCGGTCGGTTTCGCGAATCGCGCGGGCGGCGGCGGCGGCCGTCATTCCGCCGCCGACAATCAGATAGGGAAAGTGCGTCATCAGTCCCTCTCGTCTTCGAGAGTAGCTCCGCGCCGGCGGCGAGACCACGGACTGGCTCGCGGTCACGCCGGGCGACGCGGAGTTCGAATTCTCAGTTGAACCGGTTGGGGAACTGCTGGATGATGCCGTCGCTCAGGACATCGGCCATCAGCAGGATGTGCCGGTGCACCTCGTCATAGGCCGCGATATCCGCCACCCAGTCATTGTGCAGCCGTGCCGTCGCCTCTTTGAGGGTGAGATCGAGATGCATCTTCATCGCGGCCTGGAGCGTCGCGGCCGGCCAGTGCCGTGGGTTCGCCGAGCTCAGGAACGTCGCGATGCTGTCCGCATTGGCGTACCACGCGGCGGCCGTGGCGTTCACCGCAGCGGTGTCGCCGCTCTTCGCGGCGTCAATCAGTTTGGCCGCGGTGAGGATATGCCCGCGCAGCAGTGCCGTCAGACCCTCACCCGCGGCGGCGCCATAGAACGGCGTGATCGCAGCGCCGATGTCGGTCTGGTTTCGAAGCAAGCGTTCAGCAGCCGGTCCCTTGTCGGGGAGGCCGGCGACCGCACTGACGATGTAGAGCCGGGTCCAGGTGATGTGATCTTCCCATAGCTGGCGCATCGCGTCCTGAAACACGATTCGGCTGACTGGGGCCGGCACGGCGGTGAGTGATACACGCGGACGAGCCGCGGGAGATGGGGCGGCGATGAGCGCCGCAGCGAGCAGGATCGAATGCATGGCGGACTCCCTTGTAGGTGCGGGTGAACGGCTGCGGGGATCGGACGACCGCGACGCCGGTGTCTTCTAAAACAAATATACGCTTATTTTGTTCCTACTGGATTGGCCGGGGGGTTTTGCTAGCGGTTGCATGTATTAGATTGCGAGCATGGCAACGCGGACTGGGGAAAGCACTATTGGTCGGATCGCCGCCCTCGCCGACCCGGTGCGGCGGGCGCTCTACTTTTTCGTCGCCCAGGGCCCGGGGGAGGTGAGCCGGGATCAGGCGGCCCGGGGCGTGCACATTGCCCGGCCGTTGGCCGCGTTCCACCTGGACAAGCTGGTCGAGCAGGGGCTGCTCGAGGCGTCCTACCGGCGACTCACCAAGCGTCGCGGGCCTGGCGCCGGCCGCCCCGCCAAGCTGTACCGCCGCTCCGGCCTCCAGGTCGACGTCTCTTTGCCTCCGCGCGAGTACGAGCTCGCGGCGCGGTTATTCGCGAGCGCGGCCGCCGCCGGCGCGCCGGCGACCCGCGCACGGTTTCGAAACAGCGCCCGCGCCTTCGGGGCGAGCTTGGGCCGGGATGCTCGGCGACGCGGCGGGAAGCGATCCGGCCGTGGCGCACTGCTGCAGCAGCTCCAGACGGTCCTTCACGAACACGGTTACGAGCCGTTCCGCGCCGCAGACGGTGCGATCCGACTCCATAACTGCCCCTTCGACTCGTTAGCGCGCGACTATCGCCCGCTCATGTGCGACATGAACCAGGCGCTGCTGTCAGGCGTTGTGCGGGAACTGAAACTCCCCGGATGCAGGGCGATGCTCGATCCGCAGCCGGGAATGTGCTGCGTGGCGATCAACCATCGTGGACGCTCGCCATAGAACACTCCGGTGTTGGGTTTTGTGTCGATAGAATCGATCCGCTAGAACTTTGGTGTTGTTCTTCCACTGGTCGCGGGGCGGGATCGGCTCGATCGTAACCCAGTGCTCGTCAATCTTCCCCCATTGCACCCGGAAGAGATCGTAGAACGCCACCTGGCGGCCGCCAAAAGCGCCTTCGCTCATAACGAGCACGAAGTTTCCCTCGCCAGCACCTTATGGATGCGATCGTACTGGCAGCGGCATCTTCGTGAGCGGTGCCGGCGATACGGGTTGCCGGCTTATCGGACGGCGCCCTCCTAACCGATGCGATTTGCAGCGACGGCAAGATTGCGCCCGGCACGCCAGACCGGATCACCGGCGGCGTCTTCACGGTTTACGGGGCCCACGTCGATGTGGTGAGGAATCGCGGTCCGGTTGGAACCTACGTGTCAACGATATGGTGCTCGAACAATTTGGGGCGTCGTCGATTCGCTGGATCGCGGAGAAGAAGATCACTTCATACGGCGCGAGCGGGGCATCAGCTTCGTGAACTTCGGGATCGTGCAACCGAAGCGCAATGCGCCGATTCGAAAGGTGGTACCGGACCGCTCACGCTCATACGATCGCCGTTGATCCAAACACTCATCGCGTGTACTTGGCGCTCGCCAACATCACTGGTCGTCCGGTCCTCCGAATACTCGAGCCGACCAATCTCCGCTCAGCCACGATGCAGAGCCTCGCCGACAACCAACCCATCCCTGAACGCCGGAGGAAACATGCCGCTCGGTCCAGGATCGGCTCTTCACCCGCATTCTCGAAGCAGTGGACGGGGGCTAGCGACCGACCGACGTCGGGTCCTCGTGCCACACGTCGAGTTCCGTCGGCGGCACCCGCAGCACGAATCCGGGGATCAACGTCGTCCCCAACGCGTAGATTACGAGGCCGCCGAACAGCGACCGGCTGATGGCGAACCGCTGGGCCAGGATTTCCGCGATGACGAACGTGAACACGAGCGTCGGGAGCATGGAGACGCCGATGCGCGCCGCTTTCTTCAGCGGTTCGCCGAGGGCCAGGCGCCGGTGTACGGCGACGAGGAGGATGCGCACCGGAATCATGATTGCGAGGAATACCCCACCGAGGACGAGGCCGGCCGGGGCGAAGTCCTCGCGATGCAGATGCAGGCCCACGTCGAAGAAATAGAACGGGACAAAGAACGACGCGAACACCTCGACCGCATGGAGCATCTGCTCCGAGGCGATGGCCGGAAGCCGCGCCCGGAAGCGCTGGGCGATGATGCCTACGACGAACGCGCCGACCAGGTAGTAGACGCCGAGGCGGCGCGTCACGACGGCGGCAAGCACGGCGATCATCAGTAGGAACGCGAACTCCGACTTGGGAGCGTAGGGCACGACGAGCGCGGCGAACGCCCGGAACGCAATCGGCAACACCAGCACGAGAGAGAACAGAATGAACGTCGAGGTCAGGAGCCCCGCCACCGTGGTCGACTGCAGCGTCACGAACAACGTTCCCAGCGCGACGAGCTCGGTGCCCACCGCCTTCGACTTGATCCAAAACCGCTCACCCTCGGTGACGCCGATAGCGTCGATGGAATCGAGGATGAAACCGGTGGACGGCGTCAACAGGGCGAGCCCCACGAGCACCGCCGGGCGCCATCCCAGTCCGGTCGCGAGCCCGACCGCGCTGGCGACGGCGAGCAGGGCCACGACCCCAATGAGCACGTGCTGCACCAGAATTCGCAGCTCGCGGCGCAGCTCGCCGAAGTCCACCTCGAGACCCGCGAACAGAAATAACGAGACGATCCCCAGCGTGGCGAGCAGCCGGACCGTGGGATCCTGGGTGAAGAGCCCCAGACCCAACCCCGCGGCCGCCCCCAGGCCGACGCTGGTGACGGCCGCCGGGAGTCGGTATCGCTGCAGAATGCGCGGAACCACGAACAACGCGAACAACAGCAGGATGTAGTCGAATTCCTGCGGGATGGCGCTTGCGGGCGGCATCAGGGAGAAGTTTTGGCGGGCCGCGGCGGGCGACGCTCCCCGCGCGCTAGGCTCCATTTGAGCACCGGGGGTGTGACCATCGTGGTGACGATCACCATTATCACCACGGCGGAGAAGAGGTTGGCGTCCACAATACGCTCACCGCCGACGGTGAGCGTCATCCCGATGCTGGCGAAAATCAACCCGACTTCCCCGCGGGGAATCATCCCGATCCCGATGGACAGGCGATCCAACCCTGCCCCGATTGCACCCAGCGAGCACGCCTGCTTCCCGAGCACGGCGGCGAGCGTGAGGAGACCGGCAAGTGCGAGAATGTCGGCGTTCGCGAATGCCATCAGCTCGACCCGCATGCCCATCAGCACGAAAAAGACCGGCACGAAGAGCGAGGCAACCGGTTGCACCAGCTCTTCCAGCGTGTGCTCGCCGCGCGCCGCGAAATCCCGGAAGTGCACGTCCTCGAGAATCAAGCCGGCCGCGTACGCGCCGACGATGGGCGCCAGGCCGATGACGGACGCGAGATAGGCGAGCAGGAAGCAGAACACCAGGGCCACGGCCAACAACACGCCCCGCCCGCGTAAGTGCGACGCCAGCTGAAACAGACGCGGCGACCACAGCACGCCCAGCGTCAGCGCCACGCCGAGGAAGACCAGCGCCTTGATGAGTACCATCAGCACAGCCGACATCGCGAACGCCTGTCCCAGGTCCGCCGCGCGAATCGCGCCGCTCACGATTGCCAGGATCACGAGGCCCAGCACGTCGTCGATGACGGCCGCTCCCAGAATGATCCGGGCTTCCGGCGTGCGCGACTTGTCCAGATCACTCAGCACGCGCGCCGTGATGCCGACGCTCG
Organism: Gemmatimonadales bacterium; assembly: GCA_035249405.1. Taxonomy (GTDB): domain Bacteria; phylum Gemmatimonadota; class Gemmatimonadetes; order Gemmatimonadales; family GWC2-71-9; genus DASTHG01. Next base: position 10,245 of record DATFGN010000030.1, on the reverse strand, counting down.
TGGCGGTGAGCGCCGCGCCGAGAAACGCGTGGGCGTACGGGCTGTGGTCGGGCAATGCCAGAGCGCCCACGGCCCACCCGAGCGCGAACGGCGCCGCCACGCCCAGCACGGCGACGAGCAGCGACGGCACCCCAACCTTCATCATGTCGCGCACCGTGGACTCCAGCCCGACCTGAAACAACAGCAGCAGCACGCCGAGCTGAGCCAGGATATCCACGGACGCGTCGGAGGCGAATCCCTGGAACCACGGCATGCCGAGGAGGTGGAGGTTGCCGAGCACGACCCCGGCAACCAGCTCGCCCAGCACCGCCGGTTGACCGAGCCGCGTCGCGAGATCGCCGCCGAGCTTCGCCACGGCGAGCATGACCGCCAGGGCGAGAATGACCGGGGCGATGGCGTCGCCGTGACCGGCGTCCGCCGCCATCACGGGAGCCGCGACGAGGACGACCAGAATCGCGAGCAGCACCGGCAGGCGGCGCGTCACGCCGAGGTCGTGTCCGTGACCAGGTGCACCGTCCGGATCGGGAACGGGATCTCGATGCCTTCCGCACGGTAGCGCTCGTGCACACGCTTGATGAACTCGTGCATGATCAGGTACCGGGACACGTAATCGCGGCCGCGTAGGATGACGGTGAACTCAATGCTCGAGTCGCCAAACGTGTGGTAACGAATGAACGGCACGAACTCCGGTACGCCGCCCTCCACGGTCCGCATGACCTCCTGCCCCACACTCACCGTCGTCTGCTCCACCTGAGCCAGATCAGAGCCGTAGCCTACCCCGACTTGCACCAGCACCGCCTGCTCCTGGTCGGGAAGACTGAAGTTCGACGTCCGGGCGGCGCTCAGGGTCGCGTTCGGCACGATTATCAGATTGTTGGCCAACTGTCGGATCGTCGTATAGCGCCAGGTAATGTCCTGAACGTAGCCCTCTTCGCCGGTACTCAACCGGACGAAGTCACCGGGGCGCACCTGGCGGGAGACCAAAAGGTGGATGCCGGCGAACAGGTTGGCGAGCGTGTCCTGGAGCGCGAGACCGACGGCGAGACCGCCTACCCCAAGGGCGGTCAACAGGGGCGTGATCGAAATCCCCAGCGTTTGCAGCACCACCAGCCCGCCGAGCAACAGCACGGCGATCTGAACCAGGTTGGTCAGTAACCGAACCGACGGGACAGCCCCCAGAGGGCCGGTCGCCTGACTGCGAATGACCCCCGCCGCGATCCGGGAAACGGACCAGCTGACCGACAGGATGATGAGGACGATGATCAGGTTGCGCACCACGGTATTCCAGGCCGGGCTGAGATTGACCAGCGTCGCCCCGGCGTAGAGACCGACGAGGAAACACCACACGACAACCGGTCCCCGCAGCGCAGCGAGAATGAGGTCGTCCACTTTTGTTGTGGTCGCTTCTGCGGCCCGGGCCAGCCGGGGGACCAGGGCCTGCCGGATGACCAGCCCCGCCACCAATCCCAGAAGCGCCAACCCTCCGGCGACAGCCAGCGTCTGCATGGAGGACAACTCGAGAGTCTTCACCAGCTCTTCCCCTTTCGACCATCCCGATGATGAAGATCGTCCGCTCAGTAAAATCGATCCCGCCTCGGGAGGCAACCCCTGAACACGAGTCGGATCCGAGCGCGCATGCCGCACGAAGACTCGCGTTCTCCAGTCGTTCCCGCGCTGAATTCACGAACGACGCGCCGCCGTGCGACGATCTCACCGGGTTCGGCATCAGCCGCAGCAGGCCTTCACGGGGGGCACCCCTGGGAGGCAGTGGTCCAACTTGTGCGGTGGTTCGCCTCGGGCGCATGAGGCGCCCCGCGGGGTGTTCCACGCGTTTGGCACCGGCGAACCCTGTTCTGATGGATCGGAGTGATGCATGATGCGAGTGTCGTTCGCCCTGATGGCCGTGGCGACCGGGGCATTTCTGGCGGGGCGCGAAGTCGGCCCGCGTCACCGGTCGGAGTCCTCGGCCCGGGATAGCCTCCTCGACAACGTGATCGCGGCCATCCGCACCTATTATGTCGACTCGCTCGACGAGATGGAGCTCACGCGACTCGCCGCTCGAAGCATGGTCGCGCAGCTGGGCGATCCGTATTCCCGGCTGCTGGACGAAACCGGGTATCGCGCCGAGTTCCCGTCCGCCACAGGCACCGCCTCCGCCCCTCGGCTGGAGGACGGGACGGGCATCATCACCCTCCCCATCGTGAGTGCCGGGTCGGCGTCCGCCCTGCGGGGGACGATCGCGGCCTACGAGCGCGACGGATTGCACGGACTGGTCCTCGATCTTCGGGGGAATCCGGGCGGGTTCGTGAACGAGGCCGCACACATCGCCGATCTGTTTCTCGATCAGGCCATCGCCATTGGTTGGCTCCGCGGCCGCACCGAACGGCAATCGCAGCGCTTCATCGCCCGGACGCGGCAGCTGTGGCCGGATCTGCCCCTCGTCGTCCTCGTCGATGGACGCACCGCGAGTGCCGCCGAGCTCATAGCCGGCAGCCTGCAGGAGCACGATCGCGCCGTCATTGTGGGAACGCCGACGTTCGGAAAGGGGTTGGCCCAGACGCCGATTGCCCTCGGCCGGGGGCTGGTGCTCGAGCTCTCCACGGCGCGATGGTACACCGCCGTGGGCCGCCCGCTCGACCGGGCCGCGGCCGATGGCGGAGGCCGCTACTACTCCGATCGCGGCCGACAACTTCCCGACAGCGGCGGCGTCGCACCGGACATCCTTATCGAAACAGGTGCAGCGGATCCCCTGGATGTGGCGTTGGACCTGCTCCGACACTGCCGGACCACGGAGCAGTTGCTGGCCCGCGTTGAACAGCAGCGCTCCGCCGTCGCTCCACAGTGAGCGCCGGTTTAGACAACCCTGCTCGGCACCCAAACCGACCATGGGCGCCGAGCAGGGAGTGCGCGACTACGCTTCGCGATGCACGCGATTGACCAGCGCTTCCACGCCGCTCAAGTACAACACCTCACACGGACGATAACCGACAACCCAGCTCTCGTAGTCTGTCGCGACGTGAAAGAAATCGCCGGGCGTAAGCTCGATCTCACGCTCGGACCCCACGTGCATCTTCACACGTCCGGAGAGGATGACCCCCACATGTTCCGGCGCGCTGCCGCCGCGGGTGGCTTTCATCGAGTGCGACCGCTTCCACCCGGGCCCGTAGCTACCCTTCCCGATTACACGCCCGCCGACGGTGATGACTTCCAGTCGGCCGTGCTCGAAGACCAGCACGCGTTCCGGCGTGTCGAAGCGTTTGACGATGGACGCGGTGTCCATCGGCGCCCGACGGGACACGGTAGCGATCTGACGATCAATACCCATGCCGTTGCGCTCCTTGCACCGGAGTTGGACACACGGCAGCCGGCGCGTCCCGATGCGTGGCGCGCCGGCTTCCAGGATCGTCTCCCCCTCATCGCCCTGGCCATATATCGATAATGTAGTCATCCGGGCGCAGATCAAGAGCCCTCGCCCATTGTCAGGAAAACTGGAGTAGTTTGAGGCACAAACGGGAGGAAACATGTGGAAACGACTCGCGGGGGCGATCCTGCTGGTGATGGTGACCGCTACCGTGCTGCTGGCGCATGACCTGTTTCTCAAACTCGACAGCTACTTCGTCCCTCCGCAATCGAGCGTCCGGGTCGCGGTCCTCAATGGTACGTTCGCGATGAGCGAGGGAGCGGTCACGGCGGATCGCCTGAGAGACCTGAGCGTCGTGGGCCCGATCGAACGACACGCGCTCGCGCGGGACGCCTGGCAACCCATGGGCGACTCCACCTGGCTCACGGTCGCCACCGGTGCCACCGGGACCTATGTCATCGGGGCCTCGCTGCTGCCACGAGAGATCACGCTGACGGCCGAGCAGTTCAACAGCTACTTGGAGGAGGATGGCATTCCGGACGTCCTCGAGGCCCGCCGGGCCTCGGGCGAGATGAACCGGGCGGCCCGGGAACGCTATCAGAAACACGTCAAAGCGATCCTTCAGGTCGGCGATACCCGCACCCCGGCATTCGCAACGGCCCTCGGCTATCCCGCCGAGATCGTGCCGCTCACCAATCCGTATGGCTTGCGCATCGGGGACACGCTCGTGCTGCGCTGTCTGGTGGACGGCCAGCCGGTCGCCCAACAGCTCGTCATTGCCGGTGGCGAGCACGGCGGCCGCGCCATGCAGGAGGTGCAGGCTCGCACCGATTCCGACGGGGTGGCCCGATTCGCGATCGCAGCGTCGGGCAGGTGGTACGTGAAGTTCATTCACATGGTGCCGGTCGGTCGCGACAGCATCGACTACGAATCGAAGTGGGCGACGCTCACGTTCGAGTTGCGCTAGGCGGGCGGGCCGCCAGCCGACGCGGTCCGACGCGGGCCCGCCCCGCCAGAGACCGGAGCATCTTCCGGAACGCGGGATGGCGAAGCGGTCGATCGATCCGGTAGGCGCGACGCCAGATCGCGTAGAGCAGCCGGCGTACTTCGTCGGCTGGAATGGATGATCGGGGCGCGCCGATCGATTGATAGTACAGGACGAACGGAACCGGATGCGCACGGGGACGAAGGGACGGCTGCACATAGGGGACGTCGAGCGGGATCGCCCCATGCCCCACGAGGCGTCGCAGCCAGGGATTGTCCGGAGCCACTTCACCCACGACCGCGCCGAGCGGGCGGTCCCGCAGACGGCGCGCGTCGCGCTCGAACGCGAGGCGCAGCGCCCAGCGTAGGTGCGGTCCCACCCCCAGCGAGCGGATCGACGCCTGCAGCGCGATGTATCCAATGAGCCCCACATTGACATTACCGAGGTAGGTTCCCGTCGCCGCTCCGACCGTGCGCCCGTCTCGCTCGGCGACGAACAGGTGCCAGTTGATATCGCTCCACACCCCCGCGTCGTGTTCCTCCAGTACGTGCACCCAGGCGCGCAGGGGCAGCATCTCCGCACGGGGGAATACGCGTGTCAGCAGCCGGTGGGCGGGCCGGAAGGACGGATCCGTTTTCGCGTGGATCTCGCGGATCCGAATGGCTCGATCTCGATCCGGCTTAACCATTGGTCTCTCCACTGGCTGAAGCGAGCGGCGGGAGCGGCAGCTTGAAGAGGGACCGCGCATTTTCGTAGGTGACGGCGCGCCGGTCCGCTTCGGACAGTTTCAGCTGACGCACGAACTCCACATAGGATTTCATGGAGCAGATCGGCCAGTCGGTGCCGTATAGCAGATAGCGCGGCTCGCCGGCGTAGAGAATCACCTCCTCGAGCTGCTTTTCCATGTAGTCCTCGAACGCCTCGGTGAAGTCACCCAGCACAAGCCCGGAGAAGTCGGCGTACACGTTCTTGTTCTTGTAGACCACCTCCATGCAATCGACCAGCCACGGATTCCCTAAATGGCAAATCACCAACTTGACGTTGGGGTGGTCGACGGCGACCTCATCGATCTCCAGCGGATGCGCGTACTTCACCTTCCCGGTGGGGCTGTAGGTGTCCCCGGAATGGATCATGACGGGGACTGCGAACTCCTCGGCCAGCTCGTAAACCACCTGGAGGCGCTGATCGTGCGGATAGAAGGGCTCGTACCCCGGGTACAGCTTGAGACCCTTCACGCTGCCGGCTTCCAGAAACTCCGCAAGCTCTCGCAGGTCGCGCTCCTTGTAATGGAGGTAACTCACGCCGGCGACGACGCCGAGATTTTCGATTCGCTCGACCGCGCGCACGACTTGGGCGGTGCTGGGGCGATGCGGATTGACGAGGTAGCTCGTGAGCACCAGCGCGTAGCGCACACCCGCCTCGGCCATGGCGGCCTGGAGGTTGTCGAGGCTTGCCTCGAGTGAGACAGCGACATCTTCATGGTAGTTGTTGAGATGGACGTGGCAGTCGATGATCATCGGGCCAGTATGGTCTTGACGGTGTGACCTAGCAAGATCAACGTCTTCGCGGAGGGACCATGTCGACTTATCTGCTTCCGCTGCTGCTCGTGCTCCAGGCTGGCACCACCTCCCGGCCCGACTCCGCCGTGCTCCGGGTTGGCGCACGAGATGTGTTCGTGTTCCGCGGTTCGCTCGGCGCCGCCACCCCGTCCGAGCGGGCCGCCGCCGCGGCCCGCCGCATCACGGGGGCGGTCGAGTCCGGTGCCGACTCCGTCAGTACCCAGGTGACCGCGGAGGGTGTCCTCGTCCTCGTCGGCGGACAGCCGGTGCTGGTGATCACACCGAGCGATGCCGATACCGCCGGTGGGGAGTCCGTGAGCCAGAGGGCGGCGATCGCCGTGCGCCAGCTGCGACTCGCTGTCGGGGAGGTTCGCGAGTCCACCAGTCTGACGGCCCTGCTTGTCGCCCTCGCCCTGAGCCTGCTGGCCACGATCCTCCTCGTGGCCGCAGTCCGGTTGCTCGTCGCCGGCCGGCATCGCCTCGACGCACGACTCGAACGGGTCCCCGTCACCAGCCGGCGCGGCTTCAAGATCCGCGGCTTCACCCTGCTGCGCCCGACACAGCTGCTCGCCGGGTTCCGGTTCGGCGTCCGTGTTCTCGCCTGGGGCCTCGGCCTCGTCGCCTCCTATGTGTACGTCACCTTCGTGTTGAGTCAGTTCCCGTGGACCCGACCACTGGGGCAGGCCCTCGGGCACTATCTCGTCACGACTCTGGCCCGACTCGGCCTGGGCGCGTTACGCGCGCTGCCCGGCCTGTTCACCGTCGTCCTGATCTTCGTCGTGACCCGGTTTCTGGTCCGCCTCGTTCGCACGCTCTTCGAGGCGGTCGAGCGGGGGACGCTCGTCCTCCCGGGACTTCATCCCGAGACGGCCGAACCGACCCGACGCATCGTCACTGCCCTGATGTGGATGTTCGCGCTGATCGTGGCCTACCCGTACCTCCCCGGCAGCGAATCCGCCGCGTTTAAGGGCGTGTCGGTATTCGGCGGGCTGTTGCTGACGCTCGGCTCCGCGGGCGTGGTGGGTCAGGCCATGAGCGGACTGGTCCTGATGTATTCGCGCGGCTTCAAAGTCGGTGATTTCGTCCAGATCGGGAATACCATGGGCACGGTCGTCGGGCTCGGACTGCTGTCTACCCGCGTCCGGACGACGAAGAACGAATACGTGACCCTGCCCAATGGCGTCGTCGTCTCCGGAGCGGTAACCAACTATTCCGCGGCCCAGGACCAGGCGCATCACCTCACGATCTATTCGTCTGTGACGATCGGGTATGATGCCCCGTGGCGGCAGGTGCACGAGCTCATGATCGGAGCGGCCAAGGCCACGGAGGGAGTGCGTGCCGAGCCGCCACCCTTCGTGCTCCAACGCGCGCTCAACGACTGGTACGTCGAGTATCAAGTGAACGCCGCCATCGATCCCCAGCGGGCGCCGGAGCTGCCGGGTTTCTACAGCCGGCTGCATGGCAACATCCAGGACGCCTTCTGGGCGGCAGGGGTGGAGATCATGTCCCCGAGCTACTTTGCCGTGCGCGACGGCAATACGGCGACGATTCCGCCGGCACACCGCCCCAAGGGGCGGTCTCCGACGTTCCGCGTCGACATGAATCCATCATGACCGCGCGGCGGTAACGGAACATGGAAGTACGCCTGAGCCGCGAGCTGCGGCTGCTCGACATCACCATGATCGGCGTCGGCGCCATGATCGGCGCCGGCATTTTCGTGCTCACGGGGATCGCGGCCGGGGTCGCCGGCCCCGCGCTGATTCTCGTGTTCGCGTTGAACGGCATCGTGGCCCTGCTGACGGCAATGGCGTACGCCGAGCTGGGCAGCGCCTTCCACGACGCCGGCGGCGGCTACCTGTGGGTCAAGACATCGCTCCCCGATCCCAACGGTTTCCTGTCCGGTTGGATGTCCTGGTTCGCGCACGCGGTGGCCTGCTCGCTCTACGCACTCGGGTTCGGCGCCTACTTCCGCCTCGTGCTCGAAGCGATCGGTGCTCCCGAGGTTTCGCTCGGGTTCCTGACGCTGGAGCAAGCCCTCGCGGTACTCGTTACGGTTCTCCTCGCCATCGTCAACTATCGGGGAGCCTCGGAGACCGGGAAGGCGGGCAACGTCGTCACCGTGGGCAAGGTCGTCATCATCGGGGCCTTCATCACGGCGGGGCTGTGGGTCATGGCGCAGCGGGGCGGGTGGCGGCCGTCCTTCCAGCCGTTTCTCAGCGGAGGCTGGACCGGCGTGTTCGCCGCCATGGGCCTCACCTTCATCGCATTTGAAGGATACGAAATCATCGCGCAAACGAGCGAGGAGGTGGAGAATCCCAAACGCAACGTCCCGCGCGCCGTATTCCTGTCTCTGTTGATTGTGGTGCCGATCTATCTCCTGGTCGCCTTCGTGGCGATCGGCGCCGTGACGCCTCCCGCCGGGCTGGGCGCCGCGGAATACCTGGGGCGGGAAAAGGAAACGGCCCTGGTCTCCGCGGCCGACCAGTTCGTCCGGGGCGGGGGGATCGCCGTGTTGGTGGGAGGGCTATTGTCCACTGTATCAGCGCTCAACGCCACCATCTACTCGTCGTCGCGCGTGGCGTTCGCCATGGCCCGGGATGCCAACCTCCCCCCGACGATCTCCCGCGTGCACCCGGTGCGGTCGACGCCCCACATCGCGATCGCCCTGTCTACGCTCATCGTCATCGGAATGGCGGTTTGGCTGCCGATCGAGGATGTCGCCGCCGCGGCCGACATCATGTTCCTCCTGCTGTTCATCCAGGTGAACGTCGCCGTCATCCGGCTGCGCAAGCTGCGACCTGATTTGGATCGCGGCTTCACGGTGCCCTGGATGCCGTGGATTCCGGTCCTCGCGATCGTCACCATGGTGTTTCTCGGCGCGATCTTGTTGACCCAGTACCCGCTCGGCTGGATGGCGGTGTTGGGGTGGCTCCTCATCGGTGGTGTCGTCTACTACGGCTACGGTCGTAAGCGGGAGATCGCCCACGTAGCTCACGCCAAATGGATGGAGCGTATCGAGCGCCGCGATTACCGGGTGTTGGTGACCGTCTCGAACCCCGAGACGTTGCCGTCACTTGTGGCCGCGGCGACGGCCCTGGCGAGTGAGCGCGGAGGTGAGGTCGTCGTGCTCGCTGTGTCGGAGGTGCCCGAAGGAGTGTCGTTGATGACCGGGCGAAACCGGGCGCGCGACCAGGAGCCGCTGCTCGATCTGGCGGTCCAACGCGCAACCGCCCAGGGCGTGCCCGCCCGCTCTGTTGTGAAGATCGCCCACCGCGTGAGCGACGGGATCCTCCAGACCGCGAGGGAGGAGGACTGCAATTTCCTGCTGCTCGGGCAGCCCGCCGCGACGTCGCTGCTTGAGCGTCTGGTCGCCTCTATCAGCGAGCGTGTCCTCGACGCCGCGCCGTGTCAAGTGGGAATCCTGTACGGGCGGCTCGACCCCACCCAATTGCGCGAAGTCGTGGTGCCCGTGACCGACGGAGCGAATTCCCGACTCGCCGCCTCGCTGGCCCCGGTGCTGGGCCGGAGCTTCCGAATTCCCGCGCGAGCGCTGACGGTCGTGCCCCCCGGAGATGCGGACCCCCGTGGCCAGGCGCTGATCGCGGCAGCGCAGGAGACGCTCCGAGCGGTTGCCTGGACTGAGCCCGTGCGCATCGTCCGGTCCTGGGACCCGGTTCAAGCGCTCGTCGACGCGGTGGGACCGGATGACCTCATCGTCCTCGGCGCGCCCAGCACCGATCCCGTGGCCGCCCTCGTGGGCAAGACGATCCCGAGCGCGCTCGCTGCCCGCCGCCGGGCCCCCATGATCGTCGTCCGCGACGTGTCACCCCGCCCCGCCTGGCGGTTCCAGCGATTCTTCCTCAGAACGAGATAGTCCTCATGCAATCCCAGAGCACTGCGCCCCTGCGCGAATTGTTTCAGCAGTTCTCCGCCTACCTCCCGACCTTCGCCGCGGGCTTGATCGTGCTGCTCGCCGGCATTGCGATCGGATGGGTGGTGAAGAAAGCCATTGGCCGGTTGCTCATCTGGCTCCGGCTCGATCGCCTCGCGAGTCGCGTCGGCTGGCGTTTGGCCCTGGCCAAGGGAGATGTCCGCGCCGCTCTCTACAATCTCATCGGCAACGTCGCCATGGCCGTCGTCGTGCTCGTGTTTCTGGACGAGACCCTGCGGCGCTGGCAATTGACGGCCTTGTCCCGGCTGATCGAGAGCCTGGTGTTCTACCTCCCCAATCTCGGCTTGGTGGTCCTGATCGTCGTGCTAGGGCTTGCCATCGCCAACGGCCTGAGCGCCCGCGTCACGACCGCGCTGGAGGAGGAGGAGGCCGCGCATGCGCGCTTCGT
>DATFGN010000029.1:0-3006 GCA_035249405.1 Gemmatimonadales bacterium | reverse complement strand
GGCTCCTTCAGGATCGGCAGCGCCCGCTCGAACCTCGCCAGCGACGTGGACCGCCCGGAAGCGGCCTCCGCGATCCCCAGCTCCAGCAGGATCTCGGCTTCCGACTCCCGTGCCGAGGTGAGCTGCAGCGCGCGTTCCAGGTAGTCGACCGCGAGCTCCGGGGAGCCTCGGCGGACCACCACCCGTGCGCCCGCCTGCAACGCGTGGACGGTCCATGGCTCGTCCGGGATCTCCCCCTTGAGCAGGTGAGCGACGACCACGGTCGGGTCCCGCGCCGCGTCGTACAGCAGCTTCCCGGCGCGCGGGTGGATCGTCCTGCGCTGTGCGGCGTCGAGCTGCGCATAGACCGCCGACCGGACCATCGGATGCTCGAAAGTGGTGGACCCGGCACTGCTGAGGATCTGTGACTCCGCCAGCTGCGCCGCGGCCACCGTGCCCACGTCGGCGTCCAGCGCGGCCAGCGCCACCCCGCTTGCGATGGGGTGACCGTCTCCGAGCACCGAACACGCGCCCGCGAGTCGTTCGGCAGGTGGCCCGAGCCGCCTCAGCCGGCGGGCCACCACATGCTCGACGTCGTGGCGGGCAAGCTCGGCGAGCGTCGCCGCGTCCGCCTCGTCAGGACCCGCCGGCTCCTCCCGCAGGGCGTGCACCAACGCCCCCACCAGCAGCGGATTACCCTTTGTCGCCTCCCAGCAGGCCGCGGCGAACCGATCCGGGATCGACCGGTCGGCGACCTTCCGCAGCAGCTCGCGGGTGGCGTCCGGGCTCAGCTCGCGCGGACGCAACCGGACACTCCCACTGGCGTGCACCAGGCGGTCGATCAGATCGCCGCGCGCCGTCGGATCGCCGGTCCGCACCGCCAGCACCACGGTCAACGGTAGGTCATCCAGCCGCCGAACCAGGTAGTTGAGGAAGCGCAACGAAGGCTCATCGGCCCAGTGGCAGTCGTCCACGACGACCACCGCCGCCCGGCCGCGGCAGATGTTGACGATGCACCCGTAGAGGCCTCGCACGAGTTCGGTCTCGTTGATGACCGGCGCCCCGGAATCGGTCGCTCCCGGCGCCAGCAGCGGCCTGGCCAGCGCGGCGCGCCCTTCCAGGAGACCGTCGGCGTCCTTGCTCAGACGTGGCTCGAGCAACCGGAGCGCGACCTCGAACGGATACCCGGTCTCCAGCTCGCCCGCGCGGGCGGTGAGCACGTCCATCCGTGCACTGCGCGCGCGCCGGACGGTCTCCTCGAGCAGCCGCGATCGCCCGATCCCGCTCGGACCCTCGATCACCAACAGGCGACCCACGCCGGTAGAGGCCTGGTCGAGCAAGCGGTCGATGGTCCTCAGCTCGGCATCACGCTCGAGCGGACCGGCCTCGTCGACCACAGCCTCCACCTTCAACTGTTCGTGACGGAAGCTGCGTCACCGACAGCGACGCCATGCCCGCTCATCACTAGGCGGAACCGACTCTGCACCCTCACGACCAGCGTGAGCAAGCGTACGTTCATGTATGAGTCGGCACGCGTGCGGGCGGCGGCGCCAGGGGAACAGGTTCAACGGACCTAAATGGGTACGACGCCCGACCGCGAGGCGCTGGCGGTCGAGCGCCGCCACATCGCTGACGCCTGATCGTTCGGCGGTGGCGACCACAGCGGTATCGACTGCGCCGTGGTGTTTGTGGAGACCGGCCTGATTGGCCTGTGTGGGCGGCGGTGCGCACGCGACAGCACCACTCATGCCCGACATTCTCGCCACTACATTCGAAACACCGGCGCGGCGTGTCGAGTGTCCATTGGGGAGTCGGCAAAGTTTCTTCGAGGCGTTGAGTATGAATCTGGCTGACGGGTGAGCGGTGTTCACGTCGGTCGTCGCGAACACCGCTCACCACACAGATCGCGGAAGCCCCCGATTTCAGTCCATCCGCTTCCGCTTTCAGCCGTTCATCGGCCTGGCTTCCTTTTCAGTCCTGGAACGGCCGCGCACTCCTGGAATGGCCGAGACGGGACCAAGATGCCCCGGCGCAATCGCGCCGGATCGGCTGTCGGCTCGTCAGCCGTTGCCGCCGTTGCCATTGGCGCTGGCGCGGCAGCGCGCGCCGGAGGCGTGGCCCGAGCCGGCAATGCCGATCCCGCTCAGGATCGGAACACCCACGTTGATGCAGTTGTTGGTGGCGTCGCCGCCGTAACCGTTCCCGCCGCGATGGTGGTGGTGCCCAGCGATCGCGGTCCCTTCCATCAACATGGCGCCCGAGGCGACAACAGCGAGCAGCCCGGCCATGACTGGTGCCTTACGCATCTGCACGTCCCTCTTCCTTTAGAGCCAGGGACGCCATTCGCCCCTCGGCTCAGTAATACGTATCGGAGTCAGGTAGCGCTGTATAGATGACTGCGGGTGAATCCTTTCGTTCTCCTTCGATTGGGTGAACACCTGAAAGAGTTAAAACGACGACACGAAAGCATTACTTCGTGTGAGCGTCTTGTCGATGCTGGTGACCCGGTGGAGTCGGAATGCGTGGGTGGGATGTACGCAAAAGGACGTGCGCAGGCGTGCACCATCTCGGCGCCGTCAAATCTGCCCATAGCGATGCGACGCCGGTCGCCAGCGGAACGACCTTGATTCTTGGCCGCGTTCGCGCGCTCGGCCAGCGGAGTCTGGGGTGATCACTCGAAGGTGTCGCCCCGGGAACCTGTACTTGACGCGCGGGCCCCGGCTTTCATCCCGGTGCGCAGGTGATCTCCGGAGACGTAAAGTGGCTGGCCTCGGCCCTCGTCGAACGGGGTGGTCCATGTCGATGAACGCAGACCTCGGCGTCCGCTTCAACCCGTTGAGCGAGGAGTACCTCGCCGATCCCTACCCGTTCCTGGCGCAGGCCCGCGAGACCGCGCCGGTCTTCTACTGCGAGGCGCTCGACCACTGGGCGGTGACCCGCTACGACGACGTTCGGTCGGTCTTCCTCCGGCCGGAGATCTTCTCGGCGGCCAACGCCAATTCCCCGCTGTCCCCCGTCTGTCCCGAG
>DATFGN010000028.1:0-2541 GCA_035249405.1 Gemmatimonadales bacterium | reverse complement strand
GCAGTTTTGTCATGGCTGACATCCCCGGGATCATCGAAGGCGCCCATGCCGGCAAGGGCCTCGGCCTGAGGTTCTTGCAGCACGTCGAGCGCACGCGGTTGGTCGCGGTTTTGGTACCAGCCGATAGTCCCGATCACCAGGGGACCTACGATTTGCTGCGGCGCGAAGCCGCGTCCTACAGCGTGGATCTGGCGGCCAAGCCCCACGTCGTAATCCTCACCAAGATGGACCTGCTTCCGGTCGGCTCGGCGCCCCCGGCGATACGGACCGCCGAGGCGGCTCCGGTCATTCCCGTTTCGGCCGTGACCGGATCTGGAATCGCGAACCTGCTCGAGACGCTGTGGCAGCGCTTGCGGACGCCGGTCGCGACGAGCTAGCCGCCTACCTGGCGCTGAGCCAGATCCCCGGGATCGGCGCCGCGCGGTTACGGACCATCATCGCGGCCTTCGGCAGCGCGGGGAGCGCGCTGGTGGCGCCCCATGGCGCGATTGCCGCACTCCCCGGTTTCGGACCGGCAGCCGCCACGGCCGTGCGCGCCGCCGGCCGTCGCGGTGGGCTCGAGATCCTGCGGGATCTCGATCGCCTCGGCGCCACCACGCTGATTCCGGGTGACTCGGGGTACCCGCCGCTCCTGGCAGAAATCCCGGACCCTCCAGCGGTGCTGTTCGTGTGGGGAGATGCTGCGCTCCTGGCCCGGCCGGCCGCAGCGATCGTCGGCAGCCGCAACCACTCTCCCTATGGTGCTGAGGCGGCGCGGCTGCTCGCCGCGGGGATCGCGCCCGCGGCCGTGGTTATCAGTGGCATGGCGCGGGGGTTGGATGCCATTGCGCACACCGCGGCCCTCGATGCTGCGGGTAGCACGATCGGCGTTTTGGGCAACGGGTTCGGCGTCGTCTACCCGGCGGCAAACCGCGCGTTGTACGAGCGCGTGGCGACCGTCGGTTGCCTGGTCACCGAGCTGCCACCGGGTGAGCGCCCACGCGTGAGCACCTTTCCGCGGCGCAATCGAATCATCTCTGGTCTTGCGGGCGTGACAGTCGTCGTAGAAGCGGCGGTGGGCTCGGGTGCGCTCATTACCGCCGATTGCGCCCTCGATCAGGGACGCAGTGTACTGGCGGTCCCCGGGCCGATCACCAGTCCCACCTCGACCGGATGCAACAAGCTGATTCAGCAGGGCGCGAAACCCGCGTTGTGCGCCGCCGATGTTCTGGAGGAGCTGGGGATCACGGCGACGCGACCTGCGGGTGATGGGCCGTCGGCCGGGACAGCGCGTCCGCAGCCCACGGACCTGGACGATCTGCAGCGCTCGTTGTGGGAGGCGCTCGCCACCCATGCCGAGCACGTTGATGCTCTGGTGGCGTGGACGGGGCGCGGCGTCGGTGAGGTGCTGACGGCATTGACCGATCTGGAGCTACGCGGATTGGTGGCACAACAACCAGGGATGATCTTCGCCTTGGCTTGACGGTTATCCTTTCCCGGTGCGGCATCTCTACATTCACGTTCCGTTCTGTCGGCGTCGCTGCTCGTACTGCGACTTTTCGATCGCCGTCCGAGCATCCGTTCCCGAGCGCCAGTACGTCGAGGCGATCCGGCGGGAACTCGAGCACGTCTTTCCGTCGGCACCGGATCCGCTCGAAACGATCTACTTCGGCGGCGGCACGCCGTCCCTGCTGCCGCCCACGGGGATCGCGAGCGTGCTCGAGGCGATTGCGATCCGTAGGCCGGTGTCGGACGCCGCGGAGATCACGCTCGAAGCCAATCCCGAGGACGTGACGGCGCCGGCGGCCGCGGTGTGGCGGGCCGCTGGTGTCAATCGCATTTCCCTTGGCGTCCAATCCTTTGACGACCGCGTGCTGCAGTGGATGCATCGGGTCCACGATGGGGAGCGTCCGCGCACGGCCGTTCGCACGCTGCGCGACGCGGGGTTCGACAACGTCTCCCTGGATCTCATCTTCGCCGTGCCGGCGTCGCTGGAGCGGGACTGGGGGCGCGATCTCGAGTCCGCGCTCGCCCTGGAGCCGGATCATCTCTCGCTCTACGGCCTCACGATCGAGCCCCGGACGCCGCTGCACCGCTGGATCGCACGCGGCGCCACGAGCGCGCCGAGCGACGAGCGCTATGCGGAGGAGTATCTCGAAGCACATGCGCGTCTCGAGGCCGCCGGGTTGTCGTTCTACGAGGTTTCGAATGCTGCTCGCGGGCGTCGCTACTCGCGTCACAATCGCGCCTACTGGATGGGCGATGCGTATGCAGGGCTGGGGCCCGCCGCGCACTCGTTCGATGGACGCGTGCGGCGCTGGAATCTCTCGGCATGGGAAGCGTATCGGCATTCGATCGCGGCGCGAGGAACCGCGGTCGAGTCCGAGGAGATGCTCTCGGAGGAGCAGCGTGTTCTGGAACGCGTGTATCTGGGTTTGCGTACGGACGTCGGCTTGTCCCTCGCGGACTCCGGCATATCCCGCGCCGCGCTCGCCGCACTCGTGGAGCAGGGGTGGGTCGTGGAGCGGTCGGGGCACGTGAAGTGCACGGTGGAAGGCTGGT
>DATFGN010000027.1:0-7436 GCA_035249405.1 Gemmatimonadales bacterium | reverse complement strand
GCGCGATGGCGGCGCCGAAGTCGCACTTCGGCGCCGCGCGCGCCGTGCCCGACGGCGGATCGCTC
This sequence comes from Gemmatimonadales bacterium, assembly GCA_035249405.1. GTDB lineage: Bacteria > Gemmatimonadota > Gemmatimonadetes > Gemmatimonadales > GWC2-71-9 > DASTHG01. The sequence continues at coordinate 7,371 of DATFGN010000027.1, read as the reverse complement.
ACCGTGATCGCCACGGCGCTGGTCGAAACCGAAAGCCGCATGGACGACGTGATCTTCGAGGAATTCAAGGGGACCGGGAACGCCGAGCTGCGACTCGTCCGCGAGCTGGCCGACCGGCGCATCTATCCCGCCGTAGACGTGGCGGCGAGTGGCACGCGCCGTGAAGAGCTGCTCGCCACTCCCGAGGTCGTAAGCGCCCGCCAGGAGCTCCGACGCCGCCTCGTCGGGTTGCCGGCGAGCCAGGGGATGGAGACGCTGTTGGGGCTGTTGCGACGCTCGAAGTCGAACGCCGAGCTGCTGAAGCCCGCCTAGCGGACGGGGTGCCGCAGGATGGTGCGCAGCTTGGTGGGAGCGACGCGCCGCGGGTCGGACAAGTAGATCTCGTGGTGTCGCCCGTGCAGGCGGAGGCCGCGAGCGCGGGCAAACTCCCGCATCCGTCCAATCGACTCATGCTCCCGATCGTAACGGCCGACGTGCAACAGCTGCACCACGCGCCCTTCGCGCAGCTGCTCGAGCCGCACCGCGCCGGGCCGCCGGCCGCGCGCGATCAAGGCCGCACGCGCGCGGCGGAGATCCGTGGCGGTGACGAAGCCCGGAACCCGGATCATGATCTTCCACTGCCAGGTCCGTATCGGGGAATCGATGAGCAGCTTGCCGCGCACGCCACCCCACCACAGGCCCTCGAGCTTGGCGACCGCGTAGTCTCGCCCCGCGAACTTTTTGGCCATCTTGATGGTGAACGCCACACCATATAGCGATCCGATCGCCGTCTGAAAGTCCTCGCCGTTCGGATCACCGCGGCCCGAGACCGTGAGGTAGCGGGCCGGCGTCGTCGACACGAGTGCCGGCATCCGGGGCGTGACGTACTCGGACTTGAGCTGCTTGTAGAGATCCAGCTTTTTCATCGTCAGTTCTCGCCCTGCACGATTTTCCGAAAACTCTCCGGATTCCACCGCGGTCGCTGGGTGCTGTTCGCGATCTCCCGGCCGAGGTAGTACACGAGCCGCGCGAAGCGCGCCTCCTTCTCGGCATCGATCCGATCCGGGGAGTCGCTCACCTCGTGGTAGTCGGGGTGCAGGCCGCTCGTGAAGAAGAGGATCGGCACACCGCGGCGGGCGAAGTTGTAGTGGTCGCTCCGGAAAAAGAGGCCCTCCTGCGGCCACCGGTCCCCCACGGGAGTCATGCGCAGCTCGGGATGTGCGGCGGCGATGCGGTCCAGCGTGGTCCCCAGATCGGAATGCTCCCGCCCGATGACGGCGACCGAGTCCTTGAGGGTGTCCGAGCGCCCGACCATGTCGCTGTTCAGATCGGCGACGACGTGATCGAGCGGGACCGTCGGGTGGGCGGCCCAATACGCGCTGCCCCAGAGCCCGCGCTCTTCACCGCTCACGGTGATGAAGACAAGCGACCGGCGCGGCCGGTCCGGTGCGGAAGCGAACGCCTGCGCCAGCTCCAGCACGGCGACCGATCCCGAGCCGTCGTCGTCGGCGCCGTTGCAGATCGTGTCGCCGCCTTTGGCGGTGCAGCCCTGCCCGGAGGATGCCGTCCCGATGTGATCCATGTGGGAGGTGAACAACACGTATTCGCTGCGCAGGGTGGAGTCCGCGCCGGGCAGGATGCCCACGACGTTCGGTGCCGACGCATGCTCGAGCAGCCGTTGGGCCATGCGGAGATGCAGCTCGGTCCCTGAGAGCGTCGTCGCGGTCAGGCGGCCGGTGGCCTGCAGCGCGTTCGGGCGGGCGCCGGCCCGGGCGAGCCACGCGACGAGCGACCGCTCGGAGACATACATGACGGGCGGGAGGTTGAGAGCACTCGGCTGCTCGGCGGGATTCACGACGCGAATCGTGGCCAGACCCGGCACCTTGCTCCAGAGCGAGTCGGGAAGGGCCAGAATCGCCGCGGCGGGTCGCAGCGGAATCGCCTGCACCGCGACGGCATTGGTGTTGGGCCCGAGTGCCAGGATGAGAAACTTTCCGGTCACGGTGGCGCTGTCGAGCGTACCCCCTTGCTGGGGATCACCGCTGAGGAGCGTCACGCCACCCGACACCAGGCCTCCGGGCGGCTGACCCTCGCCCAGCGTGATGTCTTTTCCCATCTCCCAGTGATTGGGCGCCTTGCCCGTGGCCCACACCGCAGAGCTTTCCGGCAGCATGCGGTACACCTCGAGCGGATAGCGCTGGAGGTAGCTCCCGCTGTCGCCGCCGGGCGCCAGGCCCAGTCGAGCGAACTCTCGCGCGACGTAGCGTGCCATCGTCTCGAGACCGGCGCTTGGGGTGCCGCGGCCTCCCATGGAGTCATCGGCGATCAGGAAGATGCGTTGCCGTACACCGTCGGCTGTGATGGCCGCGGCACCAGTCGGCGTGCTCGGGGCGGCCGGAACGGGATTCGAGACGGGGGTCGGGGTCTGGGGCGCTGGTCCGCCGCAGGCCAGCACGGCAGCGAGCGACGCCAAACTCAGCGGACGAACGTTCACGGCTGTGCTCCTTGGACGATGCGCCGGTAGCTGTCCGGATTCCATTGCGGCCGCTGGGCGGCATTGGCGATGTCGAGACCGAGATAGAACACGAGCTGGACGATGCGCGCTTCCTTCTCGCCGTCGATCTTGTCGGGCGAGTCGGTCACCTGGTGGTAGTCGTCGTGCGTGCCATTGAAGAAGAAGAGAATCGGCACGCCCTTGCGGGCGAAATTGTAGTGGTCGGAGCGGAAGTAGAAATTCTCCCGCGGCCAGATGTCGTCGATCGGCTGCATGCGCAGCTCCGGATGGGCGGCGCCGACGCGATTCAAGGTCGTGCCCAGATCCGAGTGCTCCTTGCCGATGACGGAAATGGTGTCCTTCCAGTTGCGCCCGACCATATCGGTGTTCAGGTCGGCCACGATACTCGCCAGCGGTACCGTCGGATATTCCGAGAAATACTCGCTGCCCCACAGGCCGCGCTCTTCGCCGCTGACGGTCAGGAAGACGAGCGACCGCTTGGGTCGCGGCGTGAGCTGGGCGAATGCTTCCGCGGCTTCGACCACGGCGATGGTTCCCGAGGCGTCGTCGTCCGCTCCGTTGCAGATCGAGTCGCCGCCCCGCGCCTCGCAGCCCTCGCCCGATCCCGGCGTGCCGACGTGGTCCATGTGCCCGGTAAAGAAGATGTATTCGTTCTTGAGCTGCGGGTCGCTGCCTTCCAGAATCCCGATCACGTTGGGCGCGCTGGCTCCACCGATCTCGCGATACGCAGGACGGAAGCTGAGTGTGATGCCGGCCAGGCGCGAGGCGCTGCGCGTCCGTTGCACCCGCAACGCCGCCGGATCCACGCCGAGCACTCGCGCGGCCTGCGCGTCCCGGATCTCCAGGAACGCCGGGCGTGTCGCCGTGTCCGCCCCGAGCTGCCAGGCCGGGACGAGCTGCGGGCGCTGCACCCGCCCGAGACGATTCTGCCACATCGTGTCGGGTCGATTCGAGATGACCAGCAGACCCAGGGCACCCGCCGCTCGTGCGGCGCCGCGTGCCGGGTCGGTCAAGCGCAGCCCGTTCGCGTAGCTGGTTCCCAACACGGCGATCCACGCGCCCCGCACATCGGCGCCGGCCAGCGGGCGCAGCGTGTCGCCGGGACCCGCAAACAGAACGATCGGTCCCGCGACGGTCCGATTTCCCGGCTGCCCAAAGGGCAAGACGTCGATGCCCGGTCGCAACGTCACGGTACCAGCGGGCCCCGAGAACTCGACGCCGGCGCGCGCCGTGTCCACGAGGCGGCGCACGATCGGATAACGTTGGAGATAGCGGCCGCTATCGCCGCCGGGACGCAGCCCGAAGCGCTGGAATTCCGACGCGATGTACTGCGCCACGAGCTCGAGCTCGCGGCTGGGTGTCGCGCGGCCCAGCATCGAATCGTCCGCAATGATGCCGATGCGGCGCTGCACGTCCGCGGCGGTAATGGATCGCACGGCTTGCTGAATCGAGGCCGGCGTCTGAGCCGCCAGCAGGCTGGGCATGAGCGTGAGCAAGGCCAGACGGAAGCACCGCACGGAGTACTCCTGGGTCGGATGGAGTGGGGCGAAAAACTAACGCGCCCGGCCGCAGGGGACCACGGACGAGCGCGTCAGCAAGCTGCAAGCGCGGACAGCGTTACGGGCGACGGCGCCGCAGCTCCGGTTTCCCGCTACTCTTGGGTTGAGCCTGATCGCGACCACGACTTGGCTCGGCGCGAGGCGCTTCGCGGCGCGGGCCGTCCCGCGACCGCTCCGGTCTCGCCTCGGGTCGCTGCGGCTCGCGCTGACCGCGCGAGCCCTCGGTGGACCGGGTTTCGGGTCGGCGCGCCGGCTCTTCCGGGCGGCGCGATTCCCGAGTCCGTTCCACCTCCGGCGGCGGGCGACGCTCGGTTTCCCGTTGACTCGGGCGCCGCTCGGGTTGCGGTTGGCTCGGACGCCGTTCCGATTGCCAGTCGCTCGGATTCCGTTTGGCCTGCGGCTGATCGGATCGCCGTTCGGGCTCACGCCGGCTCGAGGGCCGCGCGCTTTCCGGTTGGCTGGGCCGACGGCGCGAGCCGTCGTTGCGGACATCCGGTTGCTCGGAACGATTCCGGCGCGGCTGCGTCTCCGGCCGAGCCTCGCGGCGGCTTTCGACGGGAACGCTTTCCCGTCTGCGCTCCCGCGCCCCAGGCACCGGGACCGACCCTCTTCCACCCAGATCCGCACCACGAACGCCACGGCGTCCATTGTCGTTAACCGGTCGGCCCCGCTCCCGAGTTACAAAGCGGTCGTCGCTGACGCCGCCGCGGTCCTTGAAGATGAACCGGGGCTCGGGCCGGAACGGTCGAGTGAACACGACTCGGCGGCCACCGTAGTAGCGGTACGGGTAGTAGTAAGGGTCGTCGAACACTACGATCCGGAACCGCACGCACGAATAGGAATACGGATTCCAATAGCGGTAACTGGCGTAGCTGTGGCAGTCGTAGCACAGGAAGCGCGGATAGTCGTAGCGACGCTCGACATAATAGGGAACGATGTCGTAGTCCCAATCGTCGCCATTGCCCGTTACGATGCGCTCGGCGAGATCGGTCAGGGCGACATAGGGATCGCCGCGCACGCGGCCGTCCGCGATGGCGCGGTAATCCCAGTGGTCACCGGAGACGATGGGGTCGTAGTCGAAGGGATCGGGTGCCGCAACGGCGAAGACGTACCCGACGCCGGGGTAATCATCGACGTTGAAGGCGTCGTCGTAGCGACCCTGAATTTCGAATTCATGGCCACCGCGCACGTAGCCGTCTTCCCACGGCTCGAGCGGAAACAGCACCCGCACCCGGCCGTCGGTGTCGACGCGGAAGATCGTCACGTAGGCGTCCCGGTCCGCGCGCATGAAGACGCGGGCGCCCTGGCCGGTGTGATAAGGGTTGTCCCCGGCGTTGGTCCAGACTTCGACGCGCGGGCGGTCGAACCCCGGATGACGCACAGGGGTAGCCGGAACGGGCGTGGACGATCCCGCAAACACAGTGAACAACAGGGTAGCGAGCATATGGCCTCCGGCAGCAGCAATAGGCAGGCCACATGCCAGCCGGGAAATGTTGGCAACGGATTGGACGGCAATCACTTACGAGAAGCAGAGGGGTTTGAGGACCGGACGAGTTGTCCTCTACCACGGACATTTGAGCGCTTCTAGCTTCCGCGAGCCATGAGCCCCGCCCAGCGATTCGACTTGCTCGATCCGGCAGAAGTGGCGCGGCTGGGCGGGATCGAGATTGTAGCCCAGGGAGTAGTGGAAGGATTCCTGGCCGGATTGCATCGCTCGCCGTTTCGAGGCTTCTCGGTCGAGTTCACCGAACACCGCGCGTATCAGCCAGGCGACGAGCCGCGTTATCTCGATTGGCGCATGCTGGCGCGTTCCGACCGTCTGTTCGTCAAGCAATTCGAGGAAGAAACCAACCTGCGATCCATGATCCTGCTCGATGCCAGCCGATCGATGGCATGGCGAGGAGCCGCGGATCGTCTCACCAAACGGGAATACGCCCAGCAGCTCGCGGCGGCAGTGGCGTTGATCCTGCTGCGCCAGCGTGACGCGACCGGATTGATCACCTTCGACGACGCCGTACGGGAGATCATCCCGGCGCGGGTGAAAACGGGGCAGTGGCGGCGGCTGGTCGGCGGAATCGTGGCCGCCCCGGAAGGACGGGGGACCGCCGCAGAGCCTGCACTCCGCCAGGTGACCTCGTTGCTGGTGCGACGGGGGCTGGTCGTGCTGCTATCGGACTTGCTGCTCGAGCGGGAATTGGCCCTCACGGCACTCCGGTACCTGAGGCACCGCGGTCATCAGGTCGTCGTGATCCATCTCCTCGATCCCGCGGAACGGGAACTCGGCGGTCCGCCGGAAGTGCGGTTCGTCGATCCGGAATCCAGGGCCAGCCTCGTGGTCCGCCCGCGCGAGCTGGCACGCGCCTACCGCGAGACGGTGCGGCGCGAGATCGGAGCGTGGCGGACGGCCTGTCGCCGCCATGGCATCGCCTATCATGACGTGACGACCGATCAGCCGTTCGGGCTGGTCCTGCGCCGGCTCACGTGATTTTCCTGCATCCGCTGGCGCTGCTCGCGCTGGCCGGCGCCGCCATTCCCGCCCTGCTGCACCTGTTTCACCGCCGCACGCCGCCCGAAGCCGAGTTTCCCCCGCTGCGCTACCTCACCGAAGCGGAGCGTCGCAGCGCGCGCCGGTTGCGCCTGCGTCACCTGTTGCTGCTGATTCTGCGGACCGCGTTGATCGTGGCGGTGGTGGTGGCGGCGGCCCGGCCGTTCGTACGCGCGCGGTCGGCGGGCGCGGGGCACCCGCCATCGGCCATCGCGCTCGTGCTCGACAACTCGCTTTCCTCGGGCTCGATCGCTGGCGGTCAGCTCACGCTCGACCGTCTGAAGGCGGCCGCGCGGTCCGTCCTCGTGCGGGCGACTCCCGCCGACCGATTGTGGCTCGTGCTGGCCGACGGCATCGCGCGGGCCGGCTCTCCGGACGAGCTGATGAGCGCCGTGGACAGTGCGCCTGTGGAGCCCGTGCGGCTGGATCTCGTGGACGCGGTGCGACGCGCCGCCCTGCTCGTGGCGGCCGAGCCGACTGCCGAGCATGGCGTGTTGGTCGTCAGCGATCTGCAACTTAGCGCTCTGGCAACTGGTCGCGCCGAAATCCCTGCGGGGGTTACGGTCACGGTGCTGGCGGCGGGGCGCGTGCCGCAGAATCGCGGTGTCGCCGCGGCACGGATGACGGCGAGCGCCGTAGTCGTCACGCTTTCGGGCAGCTCCGAAGCCGGCCCGACGCCGGTCACGCTGCGGCTGCGGTCCCGGGAGGTGGCGCGGGCGCTCGCGAGCGCCGGCGCGACCGTGACGCTGCCATTCGCCTATCCCGGACCAGGC
>DATFGN010000026.1:0-2297 GCA_035249405.1 Gemmatimonadales bacterium | reverse complement strand
ATACCACCGACAGGAGGGTGCTCTTGCCGGCATTCGGCTCACCTAACAAACCCACGTCGGCGATCAGCTTGAGGACCAGCTCGAGCGTCTTCTCCTCGCCATAGGTGCCCGGCTCCCACTCGCGTGGCGATTGATGGGTCGGGGTGGCAAAGTGCGCGTTGCCGCGCCCGCCCCGGCCTCCCTTGGCCACGAGTAGCAGCTCGCCCGGCTCCAGCAGCTCACCCAGCACCTCGCCGTCGCTGGCATTACGAACTTCCGTGCCGGGGGGCACCGGCAGGAACAGGTCGGCGCCCGAGCGTCCGGTCATCTTTTTGCCTTTGCCGTGGACGCCTCGCTCCGCTTTCCACTTTGTGTGATAGCGATAGTCGAGCAGCGTCGAGAGATTGGGATCGACACGCACGAATACGCTCCCCCCCGAGCCGCCGTCGCCGCCATCCGGCCCACCCTTGGGCACGAATTTCTCGCGCCGAAACGAGCAGGCCCCGGCGCCCCCGGGTCCGGCGACGACGTGGACAACGGCGCGATCAATGAACATCGCTATCAGCCATCAGCGGTTCAGCTCTCAGCCGGCTTGGCCGGAGTTTCCAGTGCGCGCTCGCGAACGTCAGCCCATTGCTCCCACAACTTCAATGCCCTCGGTGCGCCCACGTCCTGCTCCGCCAGCACGAGCAACGCATCGACGTCCTCGCGCTTCCACCCGAGATTCAACGCCCCTCGCAAGTGGGCGTGTAGTTGCTTCGGTGTTTCCAGCATGGTGATCGCGGCCAGCGTGCACAGCTCGCGCCGGGCCGCATCGAGTCCCGGCCGTGCCAGGAGCTTCCCGTATGCGTCCACAACCACCAGCGCTTCGAGCGCCGGATGCAAGGCGCGCAAGTTCAGCAACAATTTGTGATACGTCCTCCCATACACCTCGGCACACAACGTCTCGCCGCGCTTCGCCCAGCGGCCGTGCTCGCTATGGAGCAACGATTCGCCACCATCGGTCGGTCCGGCCAGCCCACGCCACACCGCGAAGGCGGCCAGCGAGAGCGGATAGCCGACATTCAGCAGGCCCTGCAGCAGCAGCTCATCGATCCAGCGATCGGGCACCTTCGCGGCGCGCGCGGCCCGCATGCGGTCGCGCGTCGCGGACTCGTCGCCACGTGCCACCGCCATGGCGACCCGCACCAGCGCGACGGTCGCGGCATCGAAGGTCAATGTAGAAGCGGGTGGGTCCGGTTGTTTCATCTTTCTATCGCTCCAGGGTGCCGAAAACGCGCAGCTCGCCGATGCGCTCGCCGCGGGTATTGACGTTGGGCCGCTCGAGAAGCGACGAAGGTTGCGGGCGTAATCCCAGCTGCTCTAACACCGCGGCCATCGCCAGGGCAGCGGCAGGCCCATGGCCGTCCTCGATCTTCAGCGCCACCCCCAACCGTTCTCCCACGAGCAGCGCGCTGTAGACACCTTCGGCGCCGACTTTGGTGATCACCCGGCCTGGATGCGCTCGCATCATCTCGGTACAGGGGCGCCGCTCCCCTGCAATCAGCTCCGGGTGACGCAACATCGCTTCGACGATCGTCTGACTCTTCCCACGTTCCCGCTCACCGGTGCCCAACCGCGCGTACGCGAGGGCCATGTTCTTGAGGGGCAAGGAGAAGCACACCACGCCGCAACCGTCCACCGCCGTCCCGATGCGCTCCTTGGCTACGCCGGTCCACCGACTCACCGCTTCGAGGCACCGCTGCTGAACTGGATGCGCCAGGCGATGGTAGTCCTCGGTCGGCCACGTGTGGTGCCGGGCCAGCGCGAGCATTCCCGTGTGCTTCCCGGAGCAGTTCGAGTACGCCGGTGTGAGACGGACGCCACGCGCCTGGTAGTCCTTGGCGACGTGATCGGCGAGTGGCGTGTGCGGCCCGCACCGGAGATCCCCCTCGCTGCAGCCGATGCGCGCCAGAAAGGCCTGCACCTGCTCCACCTGGGATGGCTCACTCGAGTGGGAGGCGCAGCACAACGCCAGCTCCGCGCTGCTCAGCGCGAAGCGATCCGCGGCGCCGTCGGCGACGAGTGGCAGTGCTTGAAATGGCTTGGCCGCGGAACGCCAGAACGTGACGAGCGCGGGGTCACCGGCACGCGCCACCAGCGTACCGTCGGCATCGACCACCGCGACGTGCACCCGGTGGACCGTTTCCGTTGCGCCGCCACGACGTTGCTCTACGCGCATGCGTGCGTCCGATCCGGAGGTAAACCGCGCCAAATGATAACACCCACCTCTCGGCTGGATGGGTCAGGACCGTGGCGTCGCTCCCGCGCGACGATAG
>DATFGN010000025.1:0-2114 GCA_035249405.1 Gemmatimonadales bacterium | reverse complement strand
CGTCGGACCGGAGATGCTGCCCGCGCTGGGAGACGCGCCGGTGCCGATCGGTACCGCGCGCAGCCCGAACTGCTGCACGCCGTCGAGTCCCGGCGGCTGAAGCAGCGTCCCGGGCACGAGCTCGAGCACGCCGGCGAGGCTCGCGGCGGTCTGGTTGCGGATCGCCTCCCGGCCGATGACGGACGCGGTCCCGAGCTCGCCCCGCGCGCGACTCGCCGGATCGGCGGTGACGACGAGCCCCGGCAACTGGAGCGCGCTCTTTCCGAGTGCCAGGTCGAGGGTCAGGGTCCCGGTGCCCGGTACAACGAGGGAGTGCCGGAGCGGCGCGAAGCCGATCCGGATCACCAGGATCACCTGCGGTCCGGGGGGAATGCCGGCGAGGCGGTAGCGGCCCGAGGCGTCGGCGACGCTCGAAAGCGTGGTCCCTTCGACACCCACCACCGCGCCGGCCACCGGAGCCCCGGAACCAGCTTCGGTGATTCGGCCGGTGATCGAAGCGGCAGACGGTTGTTGCGCCACGGCGGCCGGTCCCGCCGCGAGGGCGAGCGCCGCGAGTGCGGCCCAGAGGCGATCAGTAGGAAGGCCGGGTGCCGTGGCCACGCCGGATCGCATCGAGAAAACCTACCATCGCCGTCTCGAATGCGCCCGGCCGCCGCAGGGCGTGTGGCGCGACGCCCAGGTGCCGCGCCAGCGATTTGCGGAGGGCGCCCGCGGTGCTCAACCCGTATTGCTGTGCCACGCGCTCGACCGAATCAGCGCTGTGCTCGAGGCGATGCACGGCGAGGAGCAGCCGACACGTGGCGACGCAACTCCCAGGCGTGGCGAGACCGGCGCGCCGAAACCGGTATTCCAGCGCCCGCCTCCGAATCCCGCATGCTGTCGCGACTTGCTCCACGCTGAGCGGCTGCTCGGCATGCTCGAGGCAGAAGCGGAAGACCGGAAGGAGAGCCGCGGGCACTTCCGAGCGTAACTCCTGAAGTATCCGCTCGGCGACTTCGGGACACGTGGCAGGTGACACTGATCCTCTACACGAACGTTTGATCCGTTTTCCGCATGCTGCTGTGCGCAGCATCACGATAGAACGGGCATCTCGACACCGTAGCGGACGAAACGCGCAAGCGAGGTAAGTGCGCAAACTGTCCACCCACCGTTGCGCGTTTGGCACTCGACGAGGCGTTGCCAGTGACCTAGGGTGACAGTAAGGCTGACGTGGGAGAATGGCATGTCGGTTCGTCGAGTGGGTCCTTGGATTCTGGCAGCCGCGTTGATCGCGACGTCCGCGCTCGTGCTGGTATTGTCCAGGCGCCTTCGCGAGCTCTCGGCAGACTACCACAAGCTTCGCCTGCTCAGTACCCTGCCGCACGCCGGCATCCCGGTGCCGACCTTCCGGACCGTAACGCTGGCGGGGGACTCGGTCACAGTCGGCGAAAGCGCCGATTCCGCGTCGAGACAATTGATCTTCGTCTTCAACACCACGTGTCCCTATTGCCGGGGCATGATCCCGTTGTGGCAGCGGATGAGCGACTCGCTCGGCCGGCTGGGGAGGGTGCAAGTGCTGGCGATCTCGCTGCACTCCGCAGATACCACCCGACGCTACGTGGCTGAGCATGCCCTCCGGTATCCAGTGCTCACGTTTCCGCAGCCCAAGCTCGAGCGTTTGTATCGGGCCCTGGCGGTTCCAGAGACCGTGGTGCTCGACTGGACCGGAACGGTGCTCTATGCGAAAACCGGGACTCTGGATGCCGCTGCACTCGACTCGGTGTATGCGGCGGTCACCGGTCGCTCCCGGCCGTAGTTGCCGTGGGGCGGTTTGCTGTTCACCTCAAGCAAGGAGGGTTCTATGTCGAAGTGGCTGAAAGCGGTTTCGACGGCGATGGTCGGCCTGCTCGTAGCAACGGCGCTCGCGATCGGAGCGTCGGCTGTTCTGGCGGCACCGGCTAGCGCGATGAGTTGCCCCAACAACGGACAGAGCACCCTCGGCTGGCAGCCAAGCGCAGAGGCATGCTATCAGGCCTGCTATGCGGTTCACGGCACGGATCTGGAGACGTCCCACTGGAACGAGAGCACCGGCTGTTGCTCCTGCGTGTTCTAGCGAACGGGACGCACGGCTCGGG
>DATFGN010000024.1:0-7726 GCA_035249405.1 Gemmatimonadales bacterium | reverse complement strand
AACCTCACGCAGCACAGCTATTTCAATCTCGCGGGAGCTGAAGGCAGCGACGTCCTCAGCCACGTGCTGCAGCTCAACGCCGACGCGATCACACCGGTCGACGATACCAAGATCCCCACTGGGGCGATCGTCGGGGTCGCCGGTAGCCTATTCGACTTCCGTTCGCCCACCGCCATCGGCGCGCGCATGCCGGCCGCGGGCTACGATCACAACTTCGTCCTGAACCGCGCGCGGGTCGGGCCGGTCCACGCGGCACGGGTCGTGGAACCCCGCTCGGGTCGCACCCTCGACGTCTTCACCACGGAACCGGGCGTGCAACTCTACACGGGCAACCCCGCCGGGCTGTGCCTCGAGACCCAACACTACCCCGACTCGCCAAACCAGGCGGCGTTCCCGTCCACCATTCTCCGCCCGGGCGCGGAGTACCGCTCGCGCACGGTGTTTGCTTTCGGGGTGATCGGCCGAGCCACCGTGCGACCCTAGCGATGCTCGCTGAGCAGCAGGATCCCCGCGGCGGTCGTGAGTGAGACCCGGCCGCCCCTCACGGTCCCCGTCGCTCCTGAATAGCCGTCGACCAGCTCCGTGCCGTCCGGGAACACCCCGAATACGGCGATGTCCTTCGGACCGATCCCCTGATCGAGCGCGACCAGAACGCGGTCGTGCAGGCCGCCCAGGTCGAGACTCCGGCTGAAGATGTACGGCTCGGCCTGGAGCTGGTGATGCTCCCCCGCCCCGATGGCGGGATGGGCCCGTCGGAACCGCCCCAGCTTGCGCCAGTGCTCCAGTACACGGGCGGCCGTTCCCCCCGGCTCGAGATCGCTCCAATTCATGAACGACCGCAGGTTCGCGTCGCCCTCGGCCCCGGCCACCTTGAGAGGCCGAGCGAGCTCGTCGCCGTAGTAGATCTGCGCGCCACCGGGCGCGAGGAGCAGGCGAGTCCCGGCACCGAGGGGGTCGGTCCGGTCACGATCGTACGGGCCGCCGTCGTCATGGGAGCTGACGTAGTTGAGAATCGCCACGCCGCGGAGCGCGCCCGAGCGGAGCGTGGTGGAGTAGCGCGCGAACACCGTGTCCAATGGCCCGGCCGCCGGGCGCGCGAATCCGAAGTTGATGAGGCCATCGTAGCCATGCGCGAAAAAGTCCACGGCACGGTCGCCAAAGTTGTAGGATCGGCCCTGGCCCGGCTCGTAGCCGTACACCTCCCCGATCATGTAGAACGGCAGGGTGTCCAGCACCTGCGCCGGGTGTACCCGCTTCCAGTCGGCAAACGCCCGCTGCGCTTCCGTTTTCACCTCGGCGCTCACCGCCTCCTCAAAGTGCTTGGCGGTATCCATCCGGTAGCCATCGAACCCGAATTCGCGCACCCAATCGGTGAGCCACTTGATGATGTAGAAGCGCGGTGCCCGCGGGTGCCCGGTGCGTTGGAAAAACGCATCCAGCGACGCGCGCTCCTGGTCGAGACGGCCCTCCCGCCGCCACTTGTCGATCAGAGCCGGGGGCAGCTCGACAGGCTCGTTCCGGTCGGTGCGGACGTCCGGCAGAGTGGCCACCAGGGTGCAGTCCACGGTCGTCGCATAGTCCCGATAGGTGCAGTTGGGACCGCGGCGCACCCAGTCCGACGGCCAGGCGGGATCCAGGCTGGTCTCCGGACCAGTGTGGTTGATCACCGCGTCCATGAGCACCCGGAAACCGTGCCGGTGGGCGGCGTCGACTACCGCCCGCAGGTCGTCTCTGGTTCCGAGCGCCGGATCCACGGCGGTCCAGTCCCGGGTCCAATAGCCGTGGTATCCATAGGTCTTCCCCGTGCCCTCGTCGACGCTGCCGTGAATCTGCTCGACGAAGGGGGTCATCCAGATGGCGCCCACCCCCAGGCTGTCGAAGTACCCATCCTCGATCCGCTGCCGCAGGCCGGCGAGATCCCCGCCCTGGTAGCTGCGGAGCGTCGCTCCATCCTGGGCACGGCCCAGGGCGCGGTCGTTGCCGGGATTCCCGTTCTGGAAACGATCGGTCAGCAGGAAGTAGATCGTGGTGCTGTTCCAAAACACGGCAGGAGCAAGCGCTGGCAGCGCCGCGGCGGTGGGCGGTGCCGCCCCCGCGCTGGGGGCGCTCGGATGACACCCGGACAGGAGTAGGGCGCATAGGCCGAACGTGAGCGCCGCGCTGGGAGCGGGTCTCACGCGGTGTCCTTCACGCGCAGCATCAGCGCGGCGGCGAGCAGCAGCGATGCGCCGCCGATCAACAGGGCGTAGATCGCCTCCCCGCCGAAGAACCGCCCGACGATGAAGCCCAGCAGCGCCGCTGCGACGATCTGGGGAATCACGATGAAAAAATTGAACACTCCCATGTAGTAGCCGAGCTTCGAGGGCGGCAACGAGCCCGTGAGGATCGCGTACGGCATGGCGAGGATGCTGGCCCAGGCGATCCCGACCCCCACCATGGAAGCCAGCAAGTACTGGGGATTCGTGATGAAGTAGATCGAGAAAAGACCGATCGCGCCGCAGATCAGGCAAATGACATGGGCGATCTTGGGGCTGGACCAACGAGCCAGCGGCGGAATCAGAAATGCCACGAGGGCCGCCACGCCGTTGTACGCGCTGAAGCCGACACCGACCCAGTTGGCGCCTTCGTTGTAGAGCGCCGACGACGGATCGGTGGTGCCGTACATGTGCTTGGTCACCGCGGCGGTCGTGTAGATCCACATCGCGAACAGGGCGAACCAGGAGAAGAACTGCGCCCACGCCAGCTGTCGCATGGTCTGCGGCATATCCTGGAAATCGGTCAGGATAGTGACGAAGCCGTTGTCGTAGCGGCCGGCGCGCTGCAGCAGGCCGCTGGCGATCAGCAGGATCCCGACCACGCCCATCCCCGCCGACAGAATCATGACTTGATAGATGGCCTGGTTGGCCAGCCAGGCGCTGAACACCGCACCGACGACGAGAAGAATCCCGCCCAGGCGGATCTGCCGCCCGCCGTTCCTGGCGTATTCCTCGGCGGTCCGACGCGCCTGGACGAAGCCTTCCCGCGTCCGATTCTCCTCGAACGACGCCATCTCCTCCGGTGTGTATTCCCTGGACTTGAGCACGGTCCACACGACCGCAACGAAGAACACCACCGCCCCAACGTAGAACGACAACCGGACCGATTGCGGGATCATGTGCTCGGGAGCCTGGTTGCTCACGCCAAATTGCTGCGTCAAGAGCCAGGGAAGCATGGAGGCGACCACCGCGCCCGTGCCGATGAAGAAGCTCTGCATGACGAACCCGGTGACCCGCTGCGCCGCGGGCAGGTTGTCCCCGACGAAGGCGCGGAACGGCTCCATCGAAATGTTGATGGACGCGTCCATGATCCAGAGCATTCCCGCGGCCACCCACAGGGCGGGCGAGTTCGGCATGATGAACAGGGCCAGCGATGCGAGCAGCGCCCCGACGAAGAAGTAGGGACGCCGCCGCCCCATTCGGTTCCAGGTCCGGTCGCTCAGGTAGCCGACGATCGGCTGAACCAGCAGCCCGGTCACCGGCGCGGCGATCCAGAGCAGCGGAATGTCTTCCACCTTAGCGCCCAGCGTCTCGAATATCCGGCTGACGTTCGCATTCTGCAGCGCAAAGCCGAATTGGATGCCCAGAAAGCCGAAGCTCATGTTCCAGATCTGCCAGAACGTGAGCCGCGGCTTGGGCCGAAGGACACCGGGTGCTGGTGATGTCATGATGACCTGGGTTCGTGGAATGACGGTGGAGTGGCTTCGTTCGCGTTCACTCGGTGTCGCGCGCTCGGCTCAGGCGACGGACTAAAGCGTCCACCTCGGGGTCGGTGAAGATCGCCTCGAGGTGACGCCCCATCGGACGCTGCCAGTTGGGTCGCATCGAAGACGGTGTGCCGGGGAGGTTCACCGCGACCTCCTCGAGCCAGAGATCCTCGAGCCAAGCCACGACCAGCGGACTGGCCGAGCGCCCGAGCCATTCCAGCAGCTCGCCTAGAAACTCCCGGGGTTGCTCCAAACTGCAGCCCAGCCGCTCCCAGAGCCACTGCACGGCCTGCGCGCGCTCCTGCCGGACCCGCGGGGCTTCCTCCTTGGCGAGGAGCCCGTAGCGCACGCGATCGACAATGTCATGGCCGGCGATCCAACCCGCAAAAGTTGGCGTGTCGTGTGTCCCGACCAGGGCCATGCTCCGGGCGGTCGGGGGTGTGACGGCCGGGCCAGCCGATGCCTGGAACTGCGCCAGGTACATGCCCCAGATGCGGTGCCGCGGGAGCGCGGCGTTGATCGCGGGTGGGACCGTACCAAGGTTCTCCCCCACGACTTCGCACTGCTGGCGGTTCGACTCCAGCGTGAGAATGGCGAACAGCTCCTCGGCGGGATACGACACGTACGTCCCTTGGTGCAGCCCGAATCCGTGCGGAATCCAGTAGAGGCGCGTCCATGCCATGATGTGGTCGACCCGGAGCACCCCGGCGAGCTGCGCCTGGTGGGCGATGGACGCCGCCAGGTAACGATGACCCTCACGGCGCGAGGCGGCGGGAAGGACCGGACTGAATCCCCAATCCTGCCCACTCGGAAAGCCACCGTCGGGCGGAGCGCCGACCGACATGCCGTCGCCGAAGAGATGCTGACGCGACCACGGGTCATACCCATCGGGGTGGACGCCCACGGCCAAATCCAGCCCCAAGCGGACCCCCGAGTGGTCCAGGCGCTGCCGGAGATCGTGCAGCTGCTGCCGGACCAGCGCCTGGCTGACGAGATGGAAGCGCTCCTCACCTTCATCGACCTGGCTCGGCTCGAGCGATCCCGCCCGGGCCTCCGAGGGCCAGTCGCGCCAGTTGCGTCCCAGCCGCGCCTGCGCGCCCCGAAACCGGGCGTAGCGGGCCAGCTCATCGTCCACCTGTGACGGTGCCGGCGTACCCGACAACGCGGTCCTGACCTCGGCGTCCGCCCTCGTCAGGTCCAGCGGGCCGGAGAGCCCGGCTGTCTGCGGATTGGCATCGCCCAAATCGAGAATCAGCTCCGACCAAAAGAGACGACTCACCGGGGAGTACGGGCTGGGCTCGGGGGGTGGTGCGTTGAACGTGGGCAGGACCGGCAGCACCGCCACCAGGTCTCCGCCGCGTTCCCGGATCCACTGGCACAGCGATTCCAAGTCCCGGAGGTCGCCCACGGAACGACTGCGCGCTGAGCGCAGCGCGGCCAGGTGGACGCCGATCCCCCAGCTGCGATGCGATCCCGGACGGCGCCACGCCTGGACCGGCGCCGCGATCACGGTGCAGGTCTCGTTTCTGCCCGATGCCTCGACCGTGAGGCGATGATATCCAATCGGTAAGGGCTGGCCGTACTCGGCGACACCCCCGTCCTCGAGATGGATCTCGACCCGGACGGATCCGCCGGCATTGATCGTGATGGGCGGCAATGTCCCATCCCAGGCGACGATGACCGGAGGCAGAGGCTCTGCGGCGGCGGTGGCGCGGTGAGCCCGGAGCGCCTCGGCGGCGTCACCAGGGCCCGTGATCGGCGCACCGACCGCGGCGCACACGCGCACGAGAGTCTCGGCGGGCACGACCACCCGATTCCCCAGACCGTCGGTGTACCGGGTGTGAACCCCCAGCTCCCTGGCGAGGGCGCGCAGCGCTTTCAGCGCGTGGATGGGGCGACGCCTTCCGAAGGGGTGGCCACGAAGCAGGATACTGCCTCGAAGCGCTTGGCGGCGAAAGCGACGCTGACGGCCTCGGCAACGGCGTCGCCGTCGGCAAGGCGTACCAGCGCGATAATGCAGCCGCCAAACCCGCCACCCGTCATGCGCGCTCCAAGCGCGCCGGCCGCACACGCGGCGTCCACCGCGACATTCAACTCGGCCACGGTCACTTCGTAGTCGTCGCGCAGGGAGGCGTGTGAGGCGCTGAGCAGCGGCCCGATGTCGGCTGCCGCTCCGGATTGCAGCAGGCGCACCGTGGCGAGCACCCGCTCGTTCTCCGTGACGACGTGCCGGACCCGGCGCCGCATCACGTCGTCGGGCAGAGCAGCAAGCGTCGCTGGCAGGTCGTGCACGTCCCGCAAGGAAGGGATGCCAAGGGCCATAGCCGCCGCCTCGCACGTCGACCGCCGCGCGGCGTAGTCGTTTTCGGAGTGCCGGTGCGGCGCATGCGTGTCCACGATCAGCACCGCGAGTCCCGCTGCCGCGAGGTCGAACGGAACGTGCTCCACGGCCTGCGTGCGACAGTCGAGGAAGAGCGCGTGCCCGCGCCGGCAGAAGGTCGCGGCCGACTGATCCATGATCCCGCAGGGGACGCCGACGTAGACGTTCTCGGCCCGCTGCGCGAGCGCCGGCCAGGTGGCGACCGGCACGAAATCGGCAACGCCGCCGAGGTCGAGCAGCGCAGCGAGAACCGAGCACTCCAGGGCCGCGGACGACGAGAGTCCCGCACCGATCGGCACATCCGAGGTCATGGCCAGCCGCGCGTAGGGCACGTCGACGCCCGCCTCGCGCAACGCCCACACGACCCCGGCCACGTACCCCGCCCACCCCGGTACTTTGCCCGGTGACAGGTCGCCGGCTCCGAACGTGACAGACTGAGTCTCCGCTTCCGACCAGGCCGTCCACTCCGGCCGGTCGGATCGAGCCACGCCGACGCAAGTCCGGTGCGGCAGCGCGAAGGGCAACACGAACCCCGCGTTGTAGTCGGTGTGTTCCCCAATGAGGTTCACGCGACCGGGTGCCGACCAGACCAGCGTGGGTTCGTGGCCGTACGCGCGAACAAAGCCGGCCCCGATACGCTCCAGCGCGGAGCTCACCGGCGAATGAGGTCGAGCACGAGCGTCTGCCGCGGTCCGAGCGTCGGGCTCGCGACGTACCCCCCCAATCGGCCGTTTCGCTGCACCCTGAGCGCCGCCCCGTCCGGACCGCCGAGCAGGTTCCGCAGCCGGTACCTCTCGCCCGCCAACACACTGTCCGCGGAGCTGATCGACACGCGCGCAGCCGCGGTGGCTCCCAGGTTCGCGACGACCAGGACTGCGTGGTCGCCCGCCCGCCGCATGTACGCCGCGACCTGGGGACTGTTTGCCGAGAGCGGGACCAGCTTGCCCGCGGCCAGCGCCTCGTGATCGTGCCGGAGATGGATCAAACGCCGGTAGAGATTGAGCAGCGATCCGGAATCGCCGTCCTGCAGCGCGACGCTCGTGCTCATCGAGTCCGACTGGGGCGTCTCCCACGGCGTCCCGGTGGTGAAGCCCACCCCGGAAGTCGGTCGCCACTGCATCGGGGTGCGCAGCCGGGGATCGGGTTTGTCGCCGGTCATCCCGATCTCCTCGCCGTAGTAGACGAACGGCAGTCCCGGCAGCGTGAGCAGCAGAGTCGCCACCAGCCTCGCGCGGCTCACGTCGCCGCCGAACACGGTCATCGACCGGGTCCCGTCGTGATTGCTGAGGATGGGCGACCAGCGGTACTCGGGGAGCGTGTCCTGCAGCCGCACGAAACCCGGCAGCAGGCCGGCGGCGACGCCGGACCGGACCACCGAGAGCAGCGTATCGGCGAGCTCGAAGGCGAAATACGAGGTGAGCTGGTCCGGGTAGTAAGGCAGCACCGTCGCGATGTTCCCCCACGTCTCACCCACCGTGTACGCGTCGAGATTCACGCGGTGGATGTGCTCGCCGTAGGCACGCAGGAACGCGTGCGTGCCTGGGCACCCCGTGAGACAGGCGCCGTTTTCCACCAGGTACGGAATCGCGTCCAGCCGGAACCCG
>DATFGN010000023.1:0-13666 GCA_035249405.1 Gemmatimonadales bacterium | reverse complement strand
CCCCGGCACGCGCCAGCTCGGCGGCGGCGCGCCACACGCTCACTGTTGGGGTAGCTCCTCGAGCCGCGCGACCGCGCGGCGGAGATGAGGGATCACGATCGATCCGCCTACCACCAGTCCCACCGCGAATGCCTCGAACAGCTCGGCGTGACTGACGCCCTCCTCACGGCACCGGACCAGGTGGTAGGTCACGCAGTCGTCGCAGCGCAGCACCAGCGAGGCGACGAGCCCCAGGAGCTCCTTCGTCTTGACCGGCAGGGCCCCCACTTCGTACGTCCGCGTATCGAGGGCGAAGAATCGGTTGATGTTGAGATTGTCCGCCTCGAGAATGGCGGCGTTCATTTTCTCTCGGAAGTGGCGGAAGGCCTCGAGAGTGCCGGAGGGCTCGCTCATGCGCGAAAACTACGCTCCCGGCACGGAATCCGCGCCGGGAGTTACTGCGCCGTGACGGTACCGGTCATCCCAGTCGTGAAGCTGCTGCTGTGAATGAGGCACCGGTAGCGGTACGTGCCGCCCGTGGCGAACTGCACCTGGAATGTCCCCGAGCTTTGCGACGCCGAGCTGTCCGGGAGTGTCTCGAAGGTGACCGTGTGTGGCCCACCACTCCAGGTCCAGGTGACATTGGCGCCGATGCTGACGGTATCGAATTTGGGAGAAAACGTGTTTCCCGAAGCGCCGACGCTGATGTTCAGCGATGTACCTCCACCCCCGCCGCCCCCGCCACCACCGCCACCCCCACCGCCGTACGTCGGACTGCTGCACCCCACACCAACCGCGAGACCGAGTGCGGCCGCGACGGACAACAGTTTCGAGTACACTCGCATGGTTCACTCCTTCATGGAGGCTCAATCCGTGCTCAAGGCCCTCATACCCGACGCCCCCCCACCGAGGTCCGAGATGGACGACCGTCAGGGCACGGTGATGGTCCCGCGCATGTTGGAGGACGCGACGTGGATTGCACAGTGGTACGGGTACACCCCGGCCCGGCTGAACGTGTACCGCACCACGGTGCTGGCATTGAGCGTTCCATTGACGACGATCCAATTTGAATCGGCGGGCGTGGCGGGATCCGCGGTGACGGTATGAGCTGCCGACCCCGAAATCTGCCAACAGACTGTTTGCCCCCGCCCGATCGTGAGCGAGGGTTTATCGAAGGCGTTGTTGCTACCCTGAGCGATGATCAGGACGTCGGCCCCGGTGGATTGGCATCCATTGCCCTGGCCGGACGGCTCTCCGCACACGGTAACGGCGAGGACCACGAACGGCAGCGCCAGGGCGAATCGGGGCAAGCGGGTGCGGACGAGGGTGGACATGCGCGCCGGGCTCCGAAGGGTGAGGACTGTGCAATTCTACACTGCCCTTCGGGGTTTGGCCTGCGGCGGGACCAGCTAGTGCCCGTGCTCTCGCTCGAGCGTGTCGGCGGCGAGGCGGGGCGAGACCATCGGGTACTGGCTCGCGAACCAGCTGTACGACAAGGCATACAACCCAACGAAGAACAACAAGCCACCGAGCTCGGGCACGCCCAACGCCGGACCGGCACCGCCATTGATGGAGGGCACGATCTCCAGATAGCGCTCGATCCACACGCCACCGAGACTGACGAGCGCGATGGCGAGCAACCACGCCGGTGACCGCTTCGGCTTCTCGCCGAGCAATCCGACGAACGGGATCACGAACACCATGAGGAAGACGGCGACGCCGAATGGGCGCCACGGTCCCCAGAGCCGGTAGAAAACGAAGTACGTCTCCTCGGGCAGATTGCCGTACCAGATCACGAGGAACTGGGCAAACATCAAATACGCCCAGAAGACCGTGAAGCCGAAACACAGCTTGGCCAGATCATGTTGCTGCTTGCGGGAATAGAGATCCTCGAGCCCCATCCGCGCTCGCATGCGGATGCTCAAGACCGCGAGCCACATCAGCGCCGTGAGGAAACTGCCCATGAAGTAGAACGCCCCGTAGAGGTTGCTCACCCACTTGTGGGCGAGCGACATCACGAGATCGAACGCGATGAGGCTCAGGCCGAACGCGAACCCGACCGTCACCAGCGCCGCGTCGCGGGTGATCAGGCCCCGTTCCGCTTCGCTGAGGTCCACCGCCTTGCCGCTCTCCACCTCAGCCACGTCGGGCGCCATGTCGCGACGCACGAACCGCCACGACAGCCAGGCGAGCAGGGCCAGGACCGCGCCATCGCGCAGGTAGAACCACGTCGGCTTGAGCCACCAGCCGAGATCGGTGCGCGGCTCCGCGATCCATGGATAGATGTAGTGGCGACCGAAGAACGACAGGAAGAACAGGACGACGGCCACCGGCAAGAATGCGACCGAAGCCTCGGCGAGACGAATCACGAGTCCCGACCAGCGGCCCTTCGCGAGTTTCTGCGACGCGGCGAAAACGACGCCGGCCTGCGCCAGGCCAAGAAAGAAAATGAAGTTGAAGTGGTACGCCTGCCACGCGCGCGCCGCCTGGCCGCGCAAGCTGATCAGCAACAACACCAGACCGAGGGCGGTGGCGCCGAGCCCGATCATGCGGAACGCGGCGACCGGAAATGCTTTCGCCTTCTGGGCCAGATCGGCGCGGCTCACGGTCGCCGCGCTCATGGGGTTCCTCCGGCGCGGCCCTGTTGCTGGAGGGATCGCACGTAGTTGACCACGTCCCAGCGGTCCGTACCGTGGATCTTATCGCCGTAGATGGGCATCAAGCCGCGTCCCATGGCGCCGGCATGCACGACCACGGCGTAGAGATAGCCATCGCTCCTACGCGCGACGGTGTCCGTGACGAGCGTGCGCACGCCGAAGAACGGACCCCCGACCGTCGAGGAAATGGGGCCGTCACCGCGCCCCGACTCTCCGTGGCACACGAGGCAGTAGGTCTCGTACACCCATTTCCCGCGATTGAGTGACTCCGAAGTCTGCGTCCGTGGATTGCTGAGACGCTCAGCGGCTGTGGGTGGAACCGAATCGACTTCGCTGCCGTCGACCGGCACCGTTCCCGGCACCGTCGGGCGCGGCATCGCGTACGGCTTGATGCTGCGCTGATGGCGCATGGTGGCAAACCACCCCACGTGGTGCACGACGTAATCGGGATCGCAGCCGGCGACCGCCAGCAATGCAAGCACCGCGGCGGCCTTACGCACGACGAACCTCCTCGGCGCCGGCGCCCTGCAGCAAGCGCTCCATGGCGGCGGCCTGATTGCCGTCGCAGCGCACGAAGATGCCGAACTTGTCGTTCGTGAAGCGGGGATCGTAGGCGATCGTGCCCTGATGACGCGAAGCGAGCAGCGCGTTGAACACCAAGCCGAGGATCGTGGTCAGCGCGCCGAACAGCACCGTCATCTCGAACATGATGATGATGTAGGGCGGAATCGATCCCACCGGTTTGCCGCCCACCACGACCGGCCAGTCGTAGGACATGTACAACGTGATCCAGGCGCCGATGCCGCACCCGGCGATGCCGCCGATCAGGGTCCACATGCGCACCGGGCTCGTCGGCTGCTGGAGCACGTCCTCGAGCTCGTGGCGCGGCACCGGTGAATACACGGTGATCTCGTCGCCGTGACCGCCTTCCTTGAGGGACTTGATGGCGGAAACGGTGTCGTCGAGGTGCCCGAACACGCCCAGCACCCCGGGCGTGGCGGGCGGATGGAAAATCTCGCGCAGGGGGCCGGGGAGCATCATGAATGCCTCCCGCCCTGGCGCCGGGGTGGCGGCAGGACTTCTTTGATTTCCGATATCGCCACCGCCGGGAAGTTCTTCACGAACAGCAGGAACCACATGAAGAACCAGCCGAAGCTGCCGGCCATGATCCCCCAGTCCGCCCACGTCGGATTGTAGGGACCGTTGGCCCACTGCTCAAAGGGCTCACCGGCCAGCGACACCACGATGATCACGAACCGCTCGAACCACATCCCGATGTTGACGAAAATCGAGATCACGAACAGGGCGGTGATGTTGGTCCGGATTTTCTTGAACCACAACAGCAGCGGCAGAAAGCCGTTGCAGATGATCATGGTCCAGCTCGCCCACCAGGAAGGGCCGAACGCCCGGTACCAGAACGCGGCACGCTCGTTCGGGTTGCCGCTGAACCAGGCGACGAAGTATTCGGTGGCGTAGGCGAACCCGACGATCATGCCGGTGAGCAGGCACAGCTTCGCCAGGTTCTCGAAGTGCTCGACGGTGATCAGCTCTTCCAGATGGAAGAGGCGCCGGATCGGCACGATCAGCGTGATGACCATCGCGCAGCCGGAATAGATCGCGCCGGCGACGAAGTAGGGCGCGAACAACGTCGCGTGCCACCCCGGCACGAGCGCCATCGCAAAGTCCCAAGACACGACGCTGTGCACCGACAGGACGAGCGGCGTGGCCAGCGCCGCCAGATACAGGTAGCCGCGCGTATAGTGGCGCCACTGCTCGTTGGTACCGCGCCAGCCGATCGAGGTGAGGGCGTAGAGTTTCTTGCGCCAGCCGGTGGCCAGGTCGCGCGCGGCCGCGATGTCGGGAATGAGCCCCATGATCAGGAAGACCGTCGAGACGGTGAAGTACGTCCCGATCGCGAATTCATCCCAGATAAGCGGCGACTTGAAGTTGGGCCACAACCCGCGCTCGTTCGGATACGGAATCAGCCAGTAGAAATACCACTGTCGGCCGATGTGAATCAGCGGGAACAACCCGGCCGTCATCACGGCGAACACTGTCATCGCTTCAGCCGTGCGGTACACCGCGGTCCGCCACCCCGACCGGAACAGGAAGAGAATCGCCGAGATCAGAGTCCCCGAGTGCGCGATGCCCACCCAGAACACGAAACACGTGATAAAGACGGCCCAATAGACCGGGTGGGAATACCCGGCGAGGCCCAGGCCGTAGCGAATCAGGTAGATGAGGCAGATGATGCCGATCGCGAGCAGCGTGAGCGCAGCGCCGAGCAACAGGAAGTAACCCCGGCCCGGGCTGCCCAGGGTGCGCGCGATCGCGCGCGTCACGTAGTCGTAGGTCACGCGGCCGGTCGGAGGAGCTTGCGTCTCAGCCATCGTTCAGGCCCCGGTCCCGGCCACCACTCTGGCCAGATAGGTGATGCCCGGCTTTGTGTTCAGGCCGGCGAGCACGTGATAGCCGCGCGGATCCTCCGCCAGCGCGTGGACCCGCGACCGCGGATCATTGAGATCGCCGAACACGATGGCTTCCGACGGACAGGTCTGCGCGCAGGCGGGAACGATTTCCCCATCCGCCACCGGACGGTCTTCGAGCCGGGCGTGATGCTGCGCCCCCCGAATGCGCTGCACGCAGAACGTGCATTTTTCCATCACGCCTTTTTCCCGCACCGTCACGTCCGGATTCAGCTGCCACGTGAGTGGCTCCGGGAATGCTTCCCAGGTGCCGCCCCGCTCGGCGTAGTTGTACCAGTTGAACATCCGCACCTTGTAGGGGCAGTTGTTGGAGCAGTAGCGGGTGCCCACGCAACGGTTGTAGATCTGTCCGTTCAGTCCGTCCGCCGTGTGGTACGCCGCAAAGACCGGACACACGGGTTCACACGGCGCATTCCCGCATTGCTGGCACAACATCGGCGCGATGGCCGTCGTGAGCGAGCCGGACGCCGTCGGCCGGAAGTAGCGCTCGAGCCGCAGCCAGGCCATTTCCCGGCCCCGCGACACCAGCTCTTCGCCAACCGCCGGCACGTTGTTCTCCGCATAGCAGGCGGTCACACACGCCGAGCACCCGGTGCATTTGGCGAGGTCGATGGCCATCGCCCACCGCGGGTGGGCACCCGCATAGTCACCGAGCGATGCCTTCTCGTGCTGGGCTTCGGCCCACCCTTCGAGGGCTGAGTGCGAATACTCGGGGAGATGCTCCTCCTCAACGGCATGCTCACCGGGCTTCAGCTCCATCGCCGCCGCCAGCGTAACGGTGGGGGCGATCGGTTCGCCGAGATGGCGGCCGCTGCCTTCGGTCGTGGCGAGGCGACGATGGTCCGCTGTCTTGGAGACGGTCACGGAAATGGCGTGCGTCCGTGCGCCGTACGCGTTCGGCTCGCTCGACAACAGGTCGAATGCGTTGAACGATCGATCCTTGGCGTAGCGGCCGTAGGCTTTGTGCCCTTGACCCGTTGGTAAGGCCACGACACCGGGTCGCACCGACGGCGTGATCCACACGGGAGCGGTCACGGCGCCGAACGCCGACTTCACCAGCACGAAGTCGCCGCTCGACAGCGCCCACTGCTTGGCCGTTTCCGGATGGATCTCGACCCAGCCGTGCCAGGTGATCTTCGCAACCGGGTCAGGCAGCTCCTGTAGCCATGGCTTATTGGCGCCGCGACCATCGTGCAGGACCGAATGCGGGAATACGATCGCGGTCGTGCCCGTCGCGACCGCGTGCGACGTCGCGATCTCCCGGGTCGCATTGGGTGACAGGCGCACGGATCGGCTCCGGCTGTCCCCGTACACACCGCCGTGCTGGAGCGCGGTCTCCCACCACTGGTCGAACGTGCTGCCGCGGCCGGTACGCTGATGCAGCGCCGTCCATTTGGTCTGGACGTAGCTCTTGAACGAGCCGCTGCGGCCCGACAGCTGCAGCAGCACGTCGCCGGTTTGCCGGGAGCCATCAAAGACCGGCATCATGGCCGGCTGCTGGAGGGCGTACACGCCGCCTCTCGGGCGGCTGTCGTTCCACTGCTCGAGCGGATGCAGCTCCGGGAGCACGAGGTCGGCGGCAGCGGTCGTCTCGTCGAGATAGGACGAGAACGACACCTTGTAGCCCACTTTCGACCACGCCTGCGTGAACACGCCGCCCAGGGCGTGCACGGGGTTCGCTCCGTGCACCAGCAGCAAGGCGACCTGGTCCGATGTCATGTCGCGCGTCAGCGCGGCCATGTCGCGGAAGCTGCCGGCAGCGCCGTGCGCCAGGTCGGCGCCGAAACGGACGGTGCGGCCGACGGCGCCGGAGACATAGTTCAACACGTTCACCGCGGCGACGATCTCGGCCCCGTTGTCGTAGTGCGTGGCGATGCCGCCGGCCACGGCCAGCGGGGCCCCGGAGCCGGCGAACGCCGCGGCGATCCGCTCGATGTCCTCCACCTTCATGCCGATTGTGCTCGCCACCTCGCTCGCTGCAGGCAGCGAGAGCCGGGCGGCGTCGGCGGGAACGGATCCCAGACGCCGGCTCACGATCACCTGTGCCATGGCGAGCGCCAGAAGGCCTTCGGTTCCGGGGACCACGTTCAGCCATTCGTCTGCTACGAGCGCGGTCTGCGTCAGACGGGGACCCACGTAGGTGAACGTGGCCATCCCCGAGTTCTTCCCCGACTCGAAGCTGTGGGCCCGGGTGAACGCGTGCTGATAGCCGACCGGCGAGAGCCAGGTCTCCATGAAGTCGGCGCCGAACGACAGGATGTAGCTGGCGGCGGCGAAATCGTAGGTCGGGAGGTTCGCGTCGCCGAAAGCCATGCGGTTGCCTTCGCGCAACGCTTCGAAGGCGAACGGCTCGTAGGTGAGGTGGCGGCCACCAACCTGTCTCACCCACTCGTCCACCAGCTCTCCGAAGCTGCCCGACTCGAGGCCGGTCACGAAGACGATTCCCTTCCCCTGCGCTTCCTGGACCTTGGCCTGCAACGTCGCGATCGCCTGATCCCAGGTGACCGGCTCGAGCCGGCCCGACGCACTGCGTTGCAGCGGACCAGTGATCCGGTCGGGATTGTAGAGACCCTGCAGCGCCGCCTGGCCTCTGGCGCACAGCCGACCCTGGTTGATCGGCGAATCGGGATTGCCCTCGATCTTGATGGCGCGTCCTTCGCGGACCTTGACGCGAATACCGCACCCAGCGGCGCACTCCCGGCACGTGCTCGCGTACCAGGTGGCGACGCCCGGGATCTGATCTTCCGGCGGGATGAGGTACGGGATCAGCTTCTCGGTCGGCTCGGGGCCGATGCCGCAACCCGCCAGGACGGCGGCGCCGCCCCCGGTCACACCGAGCACCTTGAGGAACCGTCTCCGGTCCAGGCCGTCCGTCATTGCGTCTCCGCGGTCCCGCCTAGAAGTGACATATCGTGCAGTCGCGGCTCACCTGGCGTTGCTCATGGCATTGAATGCACCAACCCATCTTGAGCGTGGACACCTGCGACACCTGCGCCATGCGGTTCACTTCACCGTGGCAGGCGGCGCACGACTCCGGTCCGGTGCCGAGTGCCTTGATGTGACGCATGTGCGGGAAGTGCACGAATCCGGGAACGGAGTGAATGCGGATCCACTCGGGCGGCTTCCGATCGCTCCACGCCTTGCGGACTCTTTGGATCTCCGCCTGGTGCGCCGGCGTCGAGCCGCCGATGATCTGGTGGCAGCCGATGCAGGTTCTGAGCGCCGGAATCCCGGGCTCGCTCGAGACGGCCACAGTGGAGTGGCAATACATGCAGGGAATGCGATCCTGCCCGGCGTGGATGTCGTGACGAAAGAAGATCGGCTGGCGGGGGCCCTTCAACGCGCTGGTGTCGTCGATAACGGGCGCCTTGTACCCGAGGGTGCCGGGGGCTGCCGCCGTGCCCTGGGCGGCCACGGTCGCGAATCCCGTGGCCAGGGCGAGCAGTACGAGTCCGGTCGCGGTCCTGCACCCTCTGGTCGTCGCCAAGGCGGTGGCCTCGATCGCTCAGCCTACGGTGTGGTTAGGACGGCAACGGCATGGTCCGGCAACGGCTTGCGGGCGCGAGGAATGTAGCGCGGGCGCCGAATGCCGCACAAGACCCGATCAGTCGGGCCGGGACAACAGGTGGTGTTTGAGACGAATGACGTCGACGAAATTCTCTACCGAATCGAGATCGTTGAACCCCATCCAGCACCAGCGGACGCCGTCCACCACTTCGCCGTTCTTCACCGCCTGCTTCACGGCCCGCGGCAGGCCGTTCGCCAGCACCAGCTCCTGTTCTTCGGCGTCGGTGAGAACGAACGTGCCGCTGATGCCGGACTCCATGGGATGCAGGAAGCCGAGTTTCCGACCGCCAACCTCGTACATCCAGACCCATTTCCACGCCGTGCCCATGAACACGACCTGCTCGGTGACATGGCGCAGGGCGCGCACGCCTTCGCGCGCTTTCTTGAAGCGACCGGCTGCGAGTTTGGGGAGGTCGCGAGCCGGCGAGTCCGACTTGGGTCGGGCCCGGGGGCTCTTGTAGAGATTCGTCGCCCAGTACTGTTGCGGGAGCTTGCTCATGACGAAGTGGATCCTCGTTCGGGAAGTAACGGGCCCAGCGATCATGATCGAAAGCCGCGGTAACTTACAGGTGTGGTCAACACATCGTGCTATCTTTAAGCAAAACAATGACTTAGACGCTGTCGCTCAACGAGGCTCGGCATTGAGTCGCGTCAGTGCGGCCTTGGCCTCTTCCACATAGGGCTGCAGCTCGGCGTCGGCGAACCGCCATAAGTTGGCAACAAAGCGATAGTCCTCGATGGCGCGCTCTCGCTCGCCGGCGCGTTCGGCGACGCGACCGCGCTCGAGGAGCCATAGCCCATTAACGGGCGAGTTGAAGGTCGGGAATTGATTGTCGAAGACCGCGAGAGCCTCGCGGCTCTTGCCACGAGCCAACAAGAGCTCGGCGTGGGTGATCTGATCATACGAGCACGGGCACACCGTATCGGGCAGGGCGTCGAATAGCCCCAGAGCCATCGCGCTGTCCCCACGCGCGAGCGCGAGGTAGGCACCCGCCGCAGCCACGCCGTAGCTCAGCCATGTCCGTTGATTCGGTGTCGTTGTCACCGCGCGATACAGGGACTCGAACCGCGCAGCGAAGGCCGCGAGCGAGGCGGTGTCGCGCCGCGCCGCCCACCACGGGAGGGCGTTGAACAACGAGAGGTTGAAACCATACGGGAGCGCAGAGGGGCGACCTTCCAAATGCGGATCGCGCAACCATCTCTGAAAGACATGGGCCATCGAATCGACACCAACGTTACTCAGCGGAGCAAACCCGGACACCAGCCCTGGAAATTGCCCGCCAACCTCGTAGGCTTCGCGCAGGCGCCCGCGGAAGGCCAAGGCATTGGCCGCGGTGCCGGCCCGAAATGCGGGATCATCAAACAGTGGGAAGCCAGACGGGCGACTCGCCACGAGCGCTTTCGTGACCTGCACCGCGGATTGCGCGGAGTCAGGCCAGGACCACAGCGACAAATAGGCGTCGAAGAGCATCGGGGCCGATGCGGCGCTTACGAGGCTGTCGATCCGGCGTCGGGCGTCGCGGCCAGTGGGATCCAGAGCTTGCTCCACAATCCGCATGGCATCGAGGCGCTTCTCATGCGGATTGAGGGCAATGTAGGTCTTGAGATACCGCAACGCTTCGGTGGAACGACCCAATTGTACAGCCCCGCTGATCGCATGGAGGTACGGCTCACCGAACGCCGAGTCTAGATCGATCGCGCGGGCGAAGTCGCTGAACTGCTGTTCCACCGTTGTTTGGCCAACCCGCCGAAAATGGAGATCGCCATCGCCAACCTGGTATCGGATTTCCGGATCCTCGGGGTAGCGGCGAGCCGCTTCCTGCAGCGTAGTGAACATCCGAGTGCGTAACGCGCGCCAGTTCGGGTCGGCCGGAACCGCAAATAGGGCCGCCGTAAGCGAATCGACCGTAATGAGGAGGCTCTCACGCGGCGGGAGATCACGATTGAGCCGCGCCGCGCGCAACGCGTACTCCGTTGACAGCGAATCCCCACCGATCACCTGCCAGCCGATGACGGTGCCCATGCGGGACCACGCGAGGGCGAACCCACTGTCCAACGTGACCGCGCGCTGGTAAGAAGCCAGAGCCGAATCCCAGGCAGTGCGACGGAAATACTGCTCGCCCGTGAGGTAGGCCCTAAGTGCCGGCAAAGATGTGCCACTCAGCGCCGACAGGCGTACAGCGCCGATCGGCCGGCTGCGGCCCAGCTCGCGCAGCAGCGTGACCGTCAGGGAGTCTCCCATCTGGTCCATATTGTCGGCCAGATTGCGCACCTCGACTTCGGCCACGGGTCGCGAAGTCCCCACATCGAGAATCGAGGCCGTCAGGCGCACTGAGTCCCCGCGCGTGCCGACAAGCTGGCCGAACACGACCAGCTTCGCTCCGGTCCTGCGCCCTAGCTCCGCGGCCGAAGCCGGATCGGCGCGACCGGTCCAGCGGCGGACGACAATCGTGGGCGACACCGTGCGCAACGGTCCTGC
This sequence comes from Gemmatimonadales bacterium, assembly GCA_035249405.1. Taxonomy (GTDB): domain Bacteria; phylum Gemmatimonadota; class Gemmatimonadetes; order Gemmatimonadales; family GWC2-71-9; genus DASTHG01. The sequence goes on along the minus strand of DATFGN010000023.1, from coordinate 2,498 downwards.
CCCGTCGAGGTTCCGGGACAAGACGTCGACCAACCCTTCCTTCCATAGCGTGAGCTTGGGGTCGAGCACGTCGAACGGCGCCACCGCGATCAGGTTGGCATCGAGACCCGCCGCCGTGCGCGAGCGTAACACGAAGTAGACACTCGCGGCCACCGCGACGAGCACGGCGGCAACGATCGGCACGAGTCGGACGCGCCGGGGAACGACCGGCCGGACTGCCGTCCTCGTGACGGCGCCGAGCGCGTCCCGCAACTCGGCCGCGGTGTGCAGGCGTTGCGCGGGATCCTTCTCGAGGGCTTGCGCAATCGCGACGCTCACTTCCACCGGCACGTCGGGGCGAGTCTCCACCAGAGGCTTCGCTGTTTTGGTGAGGTGGGCCGCGAGGACCGCCTGGGCCGTGGGCCCTTCGAAGGGCGCGACACCGGCCAGCATCTCGTAGCCCACGACCGCCAGCGCATACACGTCCGCCCGCCCGTCCACGTGGCGCTCCCCTGCCACCTGCTCGGGGCTCATATAGCCGGGCGTCCCCACCGACATCCCGGTCTCGGTCAGCCGCTCGCCCGAGCGCGCCTCTGCCAATGCCCGCGCGACCCCGAAGTCGGTGAGCACCGCGTGCGCGCCGAGCAGGAGGATATTCTCCGGCTTGACGTCCCGGTGAATGACCCCTTCGGCGTGCGCATACGCCAACGCGTCGGCGACTTCCTGCACAATGCGCACAGCATCGGCCACCGGAAGCTTCCCTTCCCGCGTCAATCGATGGCGCAATGACTCGCCCGACACGAACGGCATGACGTAGAAGAGGAGGTCGTCTTTCGCTCCGGCGGCCAGCACGGGCAGGATGTTGGTGTGCTGGAGGTTGGCGGCGAGCTCGATCTCCTGTTTGAACCGCGCCTCGCTGACCTCGCTCGCCAATTCGGGGGGCAGGACCTTGATGACCACCTGGCGATGCAGTGAGCGCTCGGTCGCGAGAAACACGCGGCTCATGCCACCGCCACCCAGCTCCCGGTCGAGATCGTAGGCATCACCAAGGGCAGCCTGGAGACGAGGGCGAAGGTCGATCATCGACTGGGCGACGAGGTGACCGCGGCGGGCCTAATGCAACCCAATGCGCCGAACCAGGTCGGCAAAGCGGGGGTCGGCGCGGAGCGGCGCATACCCGGGATCGAGATGGAGGTAGATCATTCCAGCCGATCGGGCCTGGAAGGCGCGCTCGAGGCAGTCGAAGGCGTGGTCAAGGTCCCCGAGTGCCGCGTAACCCATCGCCAGGATTTCGGCCCGGACGTAATGCTGCCGCGACTCCTCATCCAACCGCTGCATAATCGCTTCCGCCTCGTCGCGGCGCCCGAGCGGCGCGAGGGCGCGCACGATCATCGCATCATACGAGCGCACTGCTTTCTCACGCCCCTGCGCGCGCTGGTACCACTGGAGCGCCAGCTCGGGGTTACCCTGCGCCAGATGCGCCGACCCGGTATACAGCGGGGCACGCAAGTTGGTCTCGTCCATCTCGAGGGTCTTCTGGGCCTCGGCGATGGCACTGTGGTAGTCCATGCTGTAGAGGAGGAAACGAGCGAGCCATTCGTTGTAGGACGAGGAGAGCGGATCGAGCGCGAGTGCCTTGCGCATCGCTTCAATCGCCTCGCTCAACCGCCCGACGAGCGGCAAAGCGGTCCCGAGCACGTAATGGGCCTCGGCATAATTGGGACTCAACGTGACGGCTCGATGAAGCTGTTGCTCGGCGCCGGCAAAGTTCCATTCATGCCAGCACAGCACCTTCCCGATCGACGTGACCGCCTCGCCGAGCTCGGGGTCGCGTTGCAACGCCCGCTCGGCGGCGGCTTTCGCCCGCGGATACGCCTCGTCCGGCGCCACCCAGTCGTCGGCCAGGTTACACCACACATCGGCGATCCCCGCGTAAGCCCTGGCGTACGCCGGATCCTGGAGCAGCGCGAGCTGGAAGAAGTCCAGCGCTTTCTTCAACCCCGGCTCCGACAGCTTGTTGAAGAAGAAGCGACCCTTCAAGTACAAACTGAACGCCTCGATGTTCTTCGTGGGTGCGACCACGTGCTCGGCGTCGCTCACCAGTCGCAGCTTCAATGCCTCGACGATCGCGCGGGAGATCTCGTCCTGAATCGCGAACACGTCCTCGAGCTGGCGGTCGTACGTCTCGGACCACAGATGGTATCCGTTCTCCACGTTGATGAGCTGCGCGGTGATGCGGATGCGATTTCCGATCTTGCGCACACTCCCCTCGAGCACCGAGGCCACGCCGAGCTTCTCCCCGACCTGCCGGATGTCGACCTGCTCGCCTTTGAACGCAAAACACGAGCTGCGCGACGCGACCTGTAATCCCGGCACCTTGGCCAGGGCGTTGAGGATCTCCTCAGTCATCCCGTCGGCGAAGTACTCATTCTCCGGATCGGCGCTCATGTTCGCCAACGGCAGGACCGCGATGGCCTTCGGCTTGGGGGCTGACGGGCTCTTCGTCCCACGCAAAGCCT
>DATFGN010000022.1:0-3675 GCA_035249405.1 Gemmatimonadales bacterium | reverse complement strand
GCCGTCGCGTCGACACCGCCTGGCAGACGGAAAACGGCTATCGCTCGCGGGCGCTCGACGTGCCGCGCCGCGGCAAGCCGGGATTCACCGCCGTGGACCCCGATCGCACGGGCATCGCCTTCGTCAATACGGTGAGCGATTCCCTCCTCTTGCAGAACCGGATCCTGGCCCAGGGCGCCGGCGTGTGCTTCGCGGACGTGGATGGCGACGGACTCACGGACGTGTTCCTCGCCCGCACCGAAGGCCCTAACGCGCTGTATCGGAATCTCGGCGAGTGGCGATTCGAAGACATCACGTCCCGCGCCGGCGTCGGAGCGCCGGACCGCTTTTCGACCGGTTGCGCCTTTGCCGACGTCGATGGCGACCGCGATCTGGACCTGATCGTGACGGCGCTGGGTGGGCCGAACGCGCTGTTCCGCAACGACGGCACCGGCCGGTTCACCGAACAGGTCGCGGCGGCCGGTCTCACCGCAACGGCCGGGAGTACCACGCTCGCGCTGGCCGATGTCGATGGCGACGGCGCCCTCGACCTGTTCATCGTCAACTACAAGGCGTACACGACCCTCGACCAGATGTCGCCGCAGGAGCGCGCCTTCGACCATGTGGTGCGCCAGCTGGGCCCCCGACGCTACGAGGTGCGCGAGCCGTACCGCCGCGAGTACAAGCTCGTCGATCGCGAAGATCAGGGGGGCATCACCCTGGTCCAACGCGCCGACCCGGATTTCTTCTATCGGAACGACGGCAGCGGCCGCTTTGTCCGCGAGCCGATCGCCCGGAACCCCCGCTTCATCGACGAGCAGGGCCGCCCGTTGCCGGCGGAGCCGGAGGACTTTGGCCTCAGCGCCATGCTCGCGGATCTGGACGGGGACGGCGCGCCGGACCTTTACGTGGCCAACGACTTCGAGGATCCGGATCAATTCTGGCGCAACGACGGTCAGGGGCATTTCCGCCTCGTCCCGTGGTTCGACCTGCGCGCCACCAGCAATTCGGGGATGGCGGTGGACGTGGCGGACATCGACCGGGATGGCACCCCCGACTTGTTCGAGGTGGACATGCTGAGCCGGGACACGCGCCGGCTCAAGACCCAGATCCCCACGCACACGGCGCTGCCCAAGCGGCCGGGCCTGGGCGAGGGCCGCCCGCAGATGCAGCGCAATACCCTGCAGCTGAATCGCGGCGACGGCACGTTCGCCGAAGTCGGTCGGTTCGCCAGCGTGGACGCCTCCGGGTGGTCCTGGTCCACGCTGTTCTTGGACGTCGACCTGGATGGGTGGGAAGACATCCTCATCGGCACCGGCCACCGCTGGGACGTCATGGACGGCGATACGCAATACCGCCTGCGCAGCCGCCTGCAAGAGATGGATTGGCGTCGCATGCTGTTCGAGTATCCCCACCTGCCCCTGCCCAACGTGGCGTTTCGCAACCGCGGCGACCTGACCTTCGCGGACATGAGCGAGGCGTGGCGGTTCGACCTGGGACCCGACATTTCCCACGGCATGGCGACGGCCGACCTGGATGGCGACGGCGATCTGGACGTCGTCATCAACCGGCTCGGGAAACCGGCGGCGGTGCTCAAGAACGACGCCCCGGCGCCACGCATCGCGATTCGGCTGCGCGGCACGACGCCGAACACATTCGGCATCGGGAGCCGCGTGAAAGTGCTGGGGGGCGCGGTGCCTCTCCAGCAGCGGGAGCTGCTCGCAGGTGGCCTGTATCTCTCGAGTGCAGAGCCGCTGCTCAGCTTCGCGACCGGCAAGGCGCAGGCGGTGACGATCGAGGTGGACTGGCGCGATGGCCGCCGCACGGTGATCGAGGGCGCTCGTCCCAATCGCTTGTATGAGATCGATCAAAGCGCGGCGCAGCTACCCACGAAGGCATCCACGAACCAGTCCCCCGCCGCGACGTTGTTTCAGGACATCACGGACCAGCTCGGCGGCCACCAGCATGTGGAGCCCTATTTCGACGACTACGCACGTCAGCTGTTGTTGCCCAACGCGTTCAGCCAGCTGGGACCGGGCGTCGCATGGGACGACCTGGATGGGGATGGCCGAGAAGACCTGATCGTGGGGGCCGGCCGCAGCGGCCGGCTCGCGTGGTTCCGCAATGAAGGACGGCGCCTGAGACCTGGGACCACGCGCGTCCCCGAGGCCCCGGGAGACCTGACCACGATTCTGGGTTGGCCCGGGGAGCGAGGACAGCGGCTGGTGATCGCGGGTGTCTCGAGCTACGAGCTGACTGCGACGGCGCAGGCACTCGCCAGTCCCAGCGTGGTCCTCTACGCGCCGTTGACCGGCAGCATGACGCCGCTCGTCCCGGGCGACAGCGCCAGCGTCGGCCCGTTGGCGGTCGCGGATTACGACGGGGATGGGCATCTCGACCTGTTTGTGGGCGGCAGGATCATCCCGGGCGGCTACCCGTTTTCTCCCTCCTCGAAACTGTTCCGGAACGAGGGCGGGCGACTGGTGCCGGATGCCGCCAACGATCAGCTGCTCGCCAGGATCGGCATGGTCTCCGCGGCGCTATTCACCGACATCGACGGCAACGGGTGGCCGGATCTGATCGTGGCCCTCGAATGGGGCACGATCCGCATCTTCCTGAACGACCGCGGCCGCTTCCGGCCCGCGCCCGATCTGCCGGGACTATCGGGCGTCTACAGCCGGTGGAATGGACTGGCCACGGGCGATCTGGATGGCGACGGCCGGCTCGACATCGTCGCGACCAGCTGGGGTCGCAACACGGACTACCGGGCGACCCCGGCTCGACCCCTGCTCCTCTACTCCGGACTGTTCGGCGAGCGCGGGCGTCCCGGCGTGTTGCTGGCGCAGGAGGACCCGCGCGTCAAGGGCGACGCGCCGCTCGCGTCGTTCTCACGGCTTGGCATGTCGCTGCCCGGTATGATGCAACGGCTGCGGACGTTTTCGGCATATGCGGATGCGACCGTGGATCAGGTCCTCGGCCCGCTCGCCGCGACTGCGATCCGACTCGGCGCCACAACCATGGACCAGACACTGTTCTTGAACCGGGGCGATCGATTCGAGGCCCGGCCGCTACCGCCGGCGGCGCAGCTGGCGCCGGCGTTCTATGCCGGCGTCGCCGATTTCAACGGCGACGGAAAGGAAGACGTGTTCCTGAGTCAGAATTTCTTCGCGACCGAGGTCGCCACGCCGCGCTACGATGCGGGCCGGAGCCTCCTCCTGCTCGGGGATGGAACCGGAGGATTCGAGGCGCTACCGGGGCAGCGGTCCGGCGTGACGGTCTACGGCGAGCAGCGGGGCGCGGCATACGCGGACTTCGACGGGGATGGACGGCTCGATCTCGCCGTGAGCCAGAACGGGGCTGCCACGCGCCTATTCCAGAACCGCGGCGCCAGTCCCGGTCTTCGCGTGCGTCTGGTCGGGCCGCCGGGCAACCCTACTGCCGTCGGGACGCGGCTGCGGCTGCGTTACGGCGACCACGATGGGCCGGTGCGCGAGGTCCAGGCGGGCTCGGGGTATTGGTCGCAGAACGGCGCGGTACAGGTTCTGGGACGCGCCGGGCAGTCTACGGCACTCTGGGTGCGGTGGCCGGGGGGACGAGAGCAGCTCGTAACGCTGGTACCCGGACAGCAGGAGGTCACGGTGCACAACCCATGACGAAACCCACCGACCACGCCGCATTCTTGACACCGGTCGCATT